>NZ_JAXDEO010000017.1:0-113532 GCF_035064975.1 Pseudomonas sp. YuFO20 | reverse complement strand
GACGGTGATCCGCCTGCCGTCGGTGGAAAAGGTCCGCAACGACGCGGTGCTCTACGCCCACGCCAACCGCGTGCTGCACCTGGAAACCAACCCGGGCAACGCCCGTGCCCTGGTCCAGAAGCATGGCGAAGTCGATGTCTGGTTCAACCCGCCACCGATTCCGATGACCACTGAAGAAATGGACTACGTGTTCGGCATGCCTTACGCCCGTATTCCGCACCCGGCGTACGGCAAGGAGAAAATCCCGGCCTACGACATGATCCGTTTCTCGGTGAACATCATGCGTGGCTGCTTCGGTGGCTGCACCTTCTGCTCGATCACCGAGCACGAAGGCCGGATCATCCAGAACCGTTCCCACGAATCGATCATTCGCGAGATCGAAGAAATTCGCGACAAGGTCCCCGGTTTTACCGGCGTGATTTCCGACCTGGGCGGCCCGACCGCGAACATGTATCGCATCGCCTGCAAGACCCCGGAAATCGAATCCGCGTGCCGCAAGCCATCGTGCGTGTTCCCTGGCATCTGCCCGAACCTGAACACCGACCACTCTGCCCTGATCAAGCTGTACCGCAGCGCCCGTGAATTGCCAGGTGTGAAGAAGATCCTGATTGCCTCCGGCCTGCGCTATGACCTCGCGGTCGAGTCGCCGGAATACGTTAAAGAGCTGGTGACCCACCACGTCGGTGGTTACCTGAAGATCGCCCCGGAACACACCGAGGAAGGTCCGCTCAACCAGATGATGAAACCGGGCATCGGCAGCTATGACAAGTTCAAGCGCATGTTCGAGAAGTACTCCAAGGAAGCAGGCAAGGAGCAGTACCTGATTCCGTACTTCATCGCTGCCCATCCGGGCACCACCGACGAAGACATGATGAACCTGGCGCTGTGGCTCAAGGGCAACGGTTTCCGTGCCGACCAGGTGCAGGCGTTCTATCCGTCGCCGATGGCCACCGCCACCGCGATGTACCACTCGGGCAAGAACCCGCTGCGCAAGGTTACCTACAAGAGCGACGCGGTGACCATCGTCAAGAGCGAAGAGCAGCGCCGTCTGCACAAGGCGTTCCTGCGTTATCACGACCCGAAGGGCTGGCCGATGCTGCGTGAAGCATTGACCCGCATGGGCCGCGCCGACCTGATCGGGCCGGGCAAGAACCAGTTGATCCCGCTGCACCAGCCGTCCACCGACAGCTACCAGAGCGCCCGTCGCAAGAACTCGACGCCGGCCGGCAGCCACAAGGTTGCAGGGGAAAAGACCACCAAGATCCTGACCCAGCACACCGGTCTGCCACCACGCGCCAGCGATGGCGGCAACCCGTGGGACAAGCGTGAGCAAGCCAAGGCGGCGGCATTCGCCCGCAACCAGCAGGCGGCCAAGGAGCGCAAGGAAGCGGCCAAAGGCAAAGGGCCCAAGCCTGCGCGCAAGCCGGTTGTGCCGCGCTAAGCCGCGTTTGAGTTGAACAAAACGCCAACCTTCGGGTTGGCGTTTTGCATTGCGTACTGCACTGATCCCTGAAATGTGTCGGGGCGACTGGCCTCTTCGCGAGCAAGCCCGCTCCCACAGGTTCTGTTGCGAACACATAATCGCAGGCAAGCTCAACCACTGTGGGAGCGGGCTTGCTCGCGAAGAGGCCGGTACAGCCAACGCTGAAGCAGTATGACTGCCCTGATCGCCACATTTACGTGCAACTCTCTCAAACCAATTTCCCGCATCGCCCGATTTTGGTGCTGTACTGCCTCCTGCAACGGGAGAAAGCGCCAGCACTGCGCGATGGCATAAGTCTTGCGCGCTTTCCAATACGCTTAGGGCTCGCAGGAGGCACGCCGTGTCGATTCATGTCGCATTGCATCACGTCACACATTATCGCTATGACCGCGCTGTCGAGCTGGGTCCGCAGATTGTTCGCCTGCGTCCGGCCGCCCACAGTCGCACGCGGATACTCTCCTATGCGCTGAAAGTCTCGCCCGAACAGCATTTCATCAACTGGCAGCAGGACCCACAGGGTAATTACCTGGCGCGGTTGGTGTTCCCTGAGAAAACCGACGAGCTACGCATCGAAGTCGATCTGCTGGCGGAAATGGCGGTGTTCAATCCGTTCGACTTTTTCCTCGAGCCCTACGCCGAAAAGATCCCATTCGCCTACGCCAGCGACGAGCGCAAGGAATTGGCCCCGTACCTGGAAACCCTGCCCCTGACGCCAAAGTTCCAGGCCTACCTGGACGGCATCGACCGCACACCTTTGCCGGCCGTGGATTTCCTCGTCGCGCTCAACCAGCGCCTGAGCGAAGACATCAACTACCTGATCCGCATGGAGCCGGGAGTGCAAACGCCCGAGCACACCCTGGAGCAGGCTTCCGGCTCCTGCCGCGATTCGGCATGGCTGCTGGTACAACTGCTGCGCAACCTGGGGCTGGCCGCGCGTTTTGTGTCGGGTTACCTGATTCAACTGACCGCCGACCTGAAAAGCCTCGATGGCCCCTCGGGGACCGACGTGGATTTCACCGACCTGCACGCCTGGTGCGAGGTGTATCTGCCCGGTGCCGGCTGGATCGGCCTGGATGCGACCTCGGGGCTGTTTGCCGGTGAAGGACACATACCATTGGCCTGTAGTCCCGATCCGTCCTCTGCGGCACCGATCAGTGGCTTGGTGGAGCCCTGCGAGTGCGAATTCAGCCACGAAATGTCGGTGGAACGGATCTGGGAAGCTCCGCGGGTCACCAAGCCTTACACCGAAGAGCAGTGGCAGGCGATCCAGGCCCTTGGCCGGCAGATCGACGCCGACCTGCTGGCGGGCGATGTGCGCCTGACCATGGGCGGTGAGCCGACGTTCGTGTCCATCGATGACCCGGACGGCGCCGAGTGGAACACCGCGGCACTGGGGCCGACCAAGCGCCAGCTGTCCGCCGAACTGTTCCAGCGCATGCGTAAACGTTATGCCCCGCAAGGCCTGGTGCATTTCGGCCAGGGCAAATGGTACCCCGGCGAGCAACTGCCACGCTGGTCGCTCAATTGCTATTGGCGCCGCGACGGTGTGCCGATCTGGCACAACAGCGCGCTGATCGCCGACGAGCAGCAGGATTATGGCGCCAATGGCGAACTGGCCGGGCGTTTCCTGGCGAGTGTCGCCGAGCGGTTAAAAATTCCGACACGCTTTGTGTTTCCCGCCTACGAAGACAATTTCTATTACCTCTGGCGCGAAGGCACTTTGCCGCAGAACGTCAGCGCCGAAGACTCGCGACTCGAGGAGCCCCTGGAGCGCGCGCGGTTGCGCAAAGTCTTCAGCCAGGGCCTGGACAAGGTGATTGGCCAGGTCCTGCCGCTCGCGCGCACCGCCAAGGGCGATCAATGGCAAAGCGGGCGCTGGTATCTGCGTGACGAGCACTGCCGCCTGGTGCCGGGCGACTCGCCGCTGGGGTATCGCCTGCCACTGGGCTCACAACCGTGGGTGAAGGCGGCGGAGTATCCGTTCATTCACCCCAACGATCCGAACCAGGATTTCCCGCCGCTGCCTGACACCGGGCAACTGCAGCGCCAGGGCACGGCGGCGCTGATTGAAGATCGGCCACCGAAGATCGATGAGTCCGCCGACTGGCTGACCCGCACCGCGTTCTGCGCCGAAGCGCGGGAAGGCCGGTTGTACCTGTTCCTGCCGCCGCTGGAGCGGGTCGAAGACTATCTGGAACTCGTCGCAGCCATCGAAGCCACCGCCGAGGAGCTGCATTGCCCGGTGTTGCTGGAAGGTTACGAGCCGCCGAGCGATCCGCGCCTGAGCAACTTTCGCATCACCCCTGATCCGGGCGTGATCGAAGTCAACGTGCAGCCTTCGGCGACCTGGGACGAACTGGTTGAACGCACCGAGTTTCTATATGAGGAAGCGCGCCAGACCCGACTCACCACCGAGAAATTCATGATCGACGGCCGGCATACCGGCACCGGTGGGGGTAACCACTTCGTACTGGGGGGCGCGACACCGGCTGACTCACCGTTTCTGCGGCGTCCGGATTTGTTGCGCAGCCTGATCAGCTACTGGCATAACCATCCGTCGCTGTCCTACCTGTTTTCCGGGCTGTTCATCGGGCCCACCTCCCAGGCCCCGCGTATCGACGAAGCACGCAACGACGCCTTGTATGAACTGGAAATTGCCTTCGCCCAGATGCCCGAGGTGGGCGAGGAGTGCGCGCCCTGGCTGGTGGATCGATTGCTGCGCAACCTGTTGATCGACGTGACCGGCAATACCCATCGCGCCGAGTTCTGCATCGACAAACTTTATTCGCCGGATGGCGCGACCGGTCGCCTGGGCTTGCTGGAGTTGCGGGCCTTTGAAATGCCGCCCCATGCGCGCATGAGCCTGGCCCAGCAGCTATTGCTGCGGGCGTTGGTCGCACGGTTCTGGCGCGAGCCTTATGCGCCGCCGAAACTGGCGCGCTGGGGCACGGAGCTGCACGACCGGTTCCTGTTGCCGCACTTTATCGAACAGGATTTCGCCGATGTTATCGTCGACCTCAATGCCGCCGGTTATCAGGTGCGGGCCGAGTGGTTTGCGGCGCACCTGCAATTCCGCTTTCCCAAGGTCGGCGACTACGCCGTCAATGGCATCGAGCTGGAACTGCGCCAGGCCCTTGAGCCGTGGCATGTGCTGGGCGAGGAGGGCGCGGTCGGTGGCACGGTGCGTTACGTGGACTCGTCCCTGGAGCGCCTGCAGGTCAAGCTCAGCGGACTGCCGCCGCAACGCTACCTGCTGACCTGCAACGGCATACCTGTGCCGTTGCAGCCCACCGGGCGGGTCGGCGAGTTCGTCGCCGGGGTGCGCTTCCGTGCCTGGCAACCGGCCAACTGTCTGCAGCCGACCATCCCGGTCCATGCGCCGCTGGTGTTCGACCTGCTCGACACCTGGATGGGCCGTTCGCTGGGCGGTTGCCAGTACCACGTCGCCCATCCGGGCGGGCGCAATTACGAGACCTTGCCCGTCAACGCCAATGAAGCCGAGAGTCGGCGAATGGCGCGTTTTTTCCGTATCGGACACACGCCGGGGAAACTTCCGATACCGAATATGGAAATTAACGACGAGCTGCCGATGACACTCGATTTGCGACGTTTCTAATTCGTACGCGACGCCCGGATTTTTCGTCTATCCGGGTGTCATGAGCGTGCGTTAGTCTGACCGATCATTGCTGTCTGCCGAGCTTTCCATGCCAGACCTGCTAGACCGCTACCCGCTGACGGCGGGCACCTATCACGAATTGCTCGACGACAGCGGGGCCGTACGGCCGCACTGGCGTCGGCTGTTCGACCAGTTGCAGCGCAGCACGCCCGCGCAGTTGGTGCAGCGTCAGGCGCTGCTGGCCCGGCAGATCCAGGAAAACGGCGTCACCTATAATGTCTATGCCGATCCCAAGGGCGCCGATCGACCCTGGGAGCTGGACTTGCTGCCCCATGTGATTGCCGCCGATGAGTGGGAGCAATTGTCCGCCGGCATCGCCCAGCGTGCGCGCTTGCTCAATGCCGTGCTGGCCGATCTCTATGGCCCGCAACGCTTGATCGCCGAGGGGCTGCTGCCGGCCGAGCTGGTCTTTGGCCACAACAATTTCCTCTGGCCCTGTCAGGGCATCCAGCCGCCTGACGGCGCCTTTTTACATCTGTACGCCGTGGATCTGGCGCGTACGCCCGATGGCCGCTGGTGGGTAACGGCGGACCGCACTCAGGCGCCGTCCGGAGCTGGCTACGCCCTGGAAAACCGCACTATCGTGTCCCGGGCCTTTCCCGAGTTGTACCGTGACTTGAAGGTGCAGCATCTGGCCGGATTTTTCCGTACCCTCCAGGAGACCCTGGCTCGCCAGGCGCCCAGCGATGAAGAGGCGCCCCTGGTGGTCCTGCTGACGCCGGGGCGTTTCAACGAAAGCTATTTCGAACACCTGTACCTGGCGCGGCAGCTCGGCTATCCGCTGGTGGAGGGCGGCGACCTGACCGTGCGTGATGCCACGGTCTACCTGAAGACCCTGAGCGGCCTGCGTCGGGTCCACGCGATCATGCGCCGGCTCGATGACGACTTCTGCGACCCGCTGGAATTGCGCACCGACTCCGCCCTGGGCGTACCGGGTCTGCTTGAGGCCGTGCGGCAGGGGCGGGTGCTGGTGGCCAACGCCCTCGGCAGTGGGGTGTTGGAGTCGCCGGGATTGCTGGGTTTCCTGCCGAAGATCAATCAGTTCCTGTTTGGTGAAGAGCTGATCCTGCCGTCCATTGCCACCTGGTGGTGCGGTGAAGCACCGGTGCTGGCCCAGGCCCTGGAAAAACTGCCGGAACTGCTGATAAAGCCAGCCTTTCCGTCCCAGAGCTTTGCACCGGTGTTTGGTAGGGATTTGAGTGAATTACAGCGCGATGAGCTCTCCGAGCGCATGCAGGCGCGCCCTTATGCCTATGTTGCGCAAGAACTTGCCCAGCTGTCGCAGGCGCCTGTCTGGCAGGCCGAGGACGGCCAATTGCAACCCCGGGCCATCGGCATGCGTGTGTATGCGGTGGCCAGTCACGAAGGTTATCGGGTGTTGCCCGGTGGTTTGACCCGTGTGGCCGCCGAGGCGGATGCCGAAGTGGTGTCGATGCAGCGGGGCGGTGCAAGCAAAGACACCTGGGTGCTGGGGAATCGCCCACCCAGCGGCGAACAGTGGAAAACCCAACGCAACATCGGCGTGCATGATCTGGTGCGTCGCGATCCGTATCTGCCCTCGCGGGTCGTGGAAAACCTGTTCTGGTTCGGCCGCTACTGCGAACGCTGCGATGACAGTGCACGGTTGCTGCGCATCATGCTGGCGCGGTATGTCGACGGCGATGACCCACAGGCCCTGGACGCCGCGGTTGATCTTGGCGAGCGACTGAACCTGCTACCCGATGAAGGTGAACTGCCCGAACGGTTGCTGGCCGCGATACTCGGCGCTGACTGGCCGTTCAGCCTGCGTTCCAACCTGCAGCGTTTGCAATGGGCGGCCTCTCAGGTGCGGGGCAAGCTCTCGCGGGAAAACTGGCAGGCGCTGGTGGAGTTGCAACGCGAAGCGATGGAACTCGAGACCGAGGAGCCGGACTTCGGTGAGCTGCTGGACTTCCTCAACCGGCTGGTGATGTCCCTGGCGGCGCTGTCCGGTTTTGCCCTGGACGACATGACCCGGGACGAGGGCTGGCGATTCCTGATGATCGGCCGGCGCATCGAGCGCCTGCAGTTTCTCAGTGGCAGCCTGGCGGCGTTCCTGCGAGGCGCCGGGGCTTTCGATCAGGCGGGGCTGGAATGGTTGCTGGAGCTGGGCAACAGCAGCATCACCTATCGTTCGCGGTACCTCGCGGTGGCGCAGTTGATCCCGGTGCTCGACCTGTTGTTGCTCGATGAGCAAAACCCGCATGCGGTACTGTTCCAGTTGAAATTGGTGACCCGCACGCTCAAGCACCTGTGCGACGATTTTGGTACCCCTCGCGAGGCGGGCCTGGCGCAGTTGGTGGAGCGTCTGGCGCGTTTCGACCTGGCCTGCCTGGAGAACCCGTTGTTTGGCGCCACCAGCGTGCGCGCCGCCATCGAAGGGCTGGCCGATCTGCTGCAAGAAATCGCCGATGCCAGCGGGCAGGTTTCGGATCGCCTGGCCTTGCGTCACTTTGCCCACGTTGATGATGTCAGCCAGCGCACGGTGTCCGTCTGATGAGCGCTCGCTACCAGATTTTCCACGATACCCATTATCACTACGACAGCCCGGTGTCCCTGGCCCAGCAGCTGGCGCATCTGTGGCCCAGGCCTTGTGCGTGGCAGCATTGCTCCGATCAGCAACTGCAGATCAGCCCGGACCCGACGTCGCGCCGCGATGAACTGGATGTGTTCGGCAATCCGCTGACCCGCCTGGCGTTCGAACGTCCCCATGATGAACTGCTGGTCAACGCCAGCCTGACGATCGAAGTGCTGCCCCGCCCCGTGGTCGACTTCAATCGGTCTCCAGCGTGGGAAGCCACCCGCAGCGCGCTGACCTACAGCAGCCAGCCGCTTGCGCCCGAAATGCTCGAAGCCTGCCGTTACCGGTTCGAATCCCCTTATGTGCATCTGAAGCGCAACTTCGTCGAGTTTTCCGAGAGCTGCTTTCCGGCAGGAAGGCCGCTGTTGCTCGGCGTCCAGGCCTTGATGGAGAAAATCTTCAGCGAGTTTACTTTCGATGCCGAAGCGACGCAGGTCGCGACACCTTTGGTGGAAGTGCTGGAACGCCGGCGTGGGGTGTGCCAGGACTTCGCGCACCTGATGCTCGCTTGCGTGCGCTCCCGTGGATTGGCCGCGCGTTATATCAGCGGCTACCTGCTGACCCAGCCACCACCCGGCCAACCGCGATTGATCGGTGCCGATGCTTCCCATGCCTGGGTGTCGGTGTATTGCCCGGTGTCGGGATGGGTGGATTTCGATCCGACCAACAATGTGCAACCGGCGCTGGAGCACATCACCCTGGCCTGGGGCCGGGATTTCTCCGATGTGTCGCCGTTGCGTGGGGTCATCCTGGGGGGCGGCAACCATGATCCGGAAGTCCGCGTCACAGTGATGCCATTGTAGGAGCGGGGGTCAACAGCAAAGCTGCCAACCCCGGTCACAGATCCGTGGGCCTGATCAGATCATCCGGCCCGGAGGGACTCAGGCGTCTGGCGCCTGATCTTTCGGTGCGTCAACATCGTCATCTGCCGCGACTTCACCGTCAGGGTTCAGTGCCGCTTCGTCAGCCATTGCTTTCTTGCGCTGAAGTTTTTCCTCTTTCTTCTGTTCCTTGGCCAGGTCTCTCTGACGTTTGGCGAAGGAGTAATTGGGTTTGGCCATGGGCGATCCTCTGGGGTCGAAGGTGAGGTTTGAGCGGCGCGTATTCTGCCCTGTATCGGTGCCAAGTCGTTAGTCGGGTTTTTGCTCGACCCACTTGGGCGGTACAGTCGGCTGCCAGCGATCGAGGGCGTCGAGCAGCGTCTGCGGCGATTCGCTCACCTGCAGCATGTCACGGTGTGCTGCGCGAACGAAGCCTTCGCCGACGATGTGATCGAGAAAACCGGTGAGTTTGCTGTAGAAACCATTCACTTCCAGCAAACCCAGCGGTTTGCCGTGGTAGCCCAATTGGCCCCAGGTCCAGACTTCGAACAATTCTTCCAGGGTGCCCAGGCCGCCGGGCAGAGCGATGAAGGCATCGCTGAGTTCGGCCATCCGCGCCTTGCGCGCATGCATACCGTCGACCACTTCCAGGCGGGTCAGGCCGCTGTGGCCGATTTCCTTGTCCTTGAGACTCTGCGGGATGATGCCGATCACTTCGCCGCCGGCCGCCAATGCCGCGTCGGCAACAATGCCCATCAGTCCCACGGCGCCACCGCCGTAGACCAGGGTCAGCTTGCGTTCGGCCAGTGCCTGGCCGAGGGCCACGGCTGCTTCACGATAAGCCGGGTTGGTGCCAGTGCTGGCGCCGCAGAAAACACAAACGGATGCTAAAGACATGCTTTACTCCAGGGTCGATCAGGGCCACAGAGTAAAGGCAGGCGCGCTGCGCTCCAAGGGCTAAACTTCGCGCCTGGGCGTTTCGCAGGTTCCGCTGGCACCGCAGGCATAGGCGGCGAGCAAGCTGCACAACAGGCTGTTGATGGACATGACAGACGCTCCGACAGATGAGGACGGTCTGATGATAGGGCCGGGGCAGACACCTGGCTGGTAGATTGTCTCGATCGGTCTCATAGCCCGAAAGTTGTATACAATTTTTGCTTCAGGTCATAGGAACTTGCGAAGTTTTCAGGCAGTCTTCTGTTCATTCGCATTTTTCATTCACCCTGCCTTGGAGATTCACCATGTTTGCCAAACTTGTTGCGGTATCCCTGCTGACACTGGCCAGCAGCCAATTGATGGCTGCCGAGTGCGAGACCACCATTGATTCCACCGATCAAATGTCCTTCAGCACCAAGGCCATGGAAATCGACAAGAGCTGCAAGACCTTTACCGTCAAGCTGACTCACTCCGGCAACCTGCCGAAGAACGTCATGGGCCATAACTGGGTGTTGAGCAAAGAAGCCGACATGCAGCCGATCGCCACCGACGGCCTGAGCGCGGGCATCGACAAGAACTACCTGAAGGAAGGTGACGCGCGCGTTATCGCCCACACCAAGGTCATCGGCGCCAAGGAAACCGATTCTGTGACCTTCGATGTGTCGAAGCTCGATGCCAATGAAAAATACGGTTTCTTCTGCTCGTTCCCAGGCCACATCTCGATGATGAAAGGTACGGTTACCCTGAAGTAATCGAAATGCGTACAAAAAAAGCGTCCACCTGGGACGCTTTTTTTGTACTTGTAGGAGCTGCCGAAGGCTGCGATCTTTTGATCTTGCTCTTGAACAAAGTCAAAAGATCGCAGCCTCGTTTCACTCGACAGCTCCTACAGGTGTCGGCAGCTTACGGCGCAAACGGCATCACCCGCTTGTGATGAGTCTTGTTGTACGTATCGACGATGATCTTGAACGCTTCCTCACGCACCGGCTCACCGTGCAGGAAGGCGTCAATCTCGGCATAGGTCACGCCATGGGACGCTTCATCTGGTTTGCCCGGTGACAGGTCTTCGAGGTCGGCCGTCGGGATTTTCTCCACCAGCGATTCCGGCGCACCGAAGCTGCGGGCGATGGCGCGGACCTGGTTTTTCACCAGGCCGCTCAAAGGTGCCAAGTCGCAGGCACCGTCACCGAATTTGGTGAAGAAACCCATCACCGCTTCCGCCGCGTGGTCGGTGCCGATCACCAGGCCATGGGCTGCGCCAGCGATGGTGTACTGGGCGACCATGCGCATGCGCGCCTTGGTGTTGCCGAGCACGAAATCCACCGACACCGCGTGCTTGCCTTCGAACGCCGCGACTTCGTTGGCCAGGGATTTGACTGCCGGGCCGATGTTCACCGTGTGGCGCTCGTCCGGTTTGATGAAGTCCACCGAGGCCTGGGCGTCATGTTCATCGAACTGGGTTTCGTACGGCAGGCGCACGGCGATGAACTTGTAACTGTCGTCACCGCTACGCTCGCGCAGTTCACGCATGGCGCGTTGGGCCAGCAGGCCGGCGGTCAGTGAGTCGACACCGCCACTGATGCCCAGCACCAGGGTCTTGAGCCCGGAATTGACCAGGCAATCCTGGATGAAGGTAATCCGCCTTGCGACTTCCGCTTCGAGGGCGGCTTCGTCGGCGAACGGCGGTTGTACCTTGAGCTGTTCAGCAATCTCACGCTGTACGGCTTGCATGAATTCACTCCTTGCTAGAGGGGGCAGGAACTTGGAAAACGTGTCGCAAATAGGCGACGAAATTCGGGTCTTTGCAGTGAGTCTTGCCGGGCTCGTCGGAGATCTTTGCCACCGGCGCGCCGTTGCAGGCGGTCATTTTAAGCACGATGCTCATGGGTTCGACACCTGGAATGTCACAGGTCAGGTTGGTGCCGATGCCGAAGCTGACATTGATACGACCCCGCAGCGCGCGGAATATTTCCAGTGCCCTTGGCAGCGTCAGGCTGTCGGAGAAGGTCAGGGTCTTGCTCATCGGGTCGATGCCGAGCCTGTGGTAGTGCGCAATGGCCTTTTCCGCCCAGAGCACCGGATCACCGGAATCGTGGCGCAAACCGTCGAAGAGCTTGGCGAAAAACAGGTCGAAGTCGCCGAGGAAGGCATCGAGGGTAATGCAGTCGGTCAGGGCGATCCCCAGCAGGCCGCGGTATTCGCGGACCCAGCAATCGAGGGCGGCAATCTGGCTGTCGATCAGCCGCGGGCCGAGTTGCTGGTGGGCCATGATCCATTCGTGGGCCATTGTGCCCAGCGGCTTCATGTCCAGCTCCCGGGACAGGTGCACGTTGCTGGTGCCGACGAAACGCCCGGGGAAGTCGTGCTTGAGCACGTTCACAACCTCTTCCTGCACCCGGTACGAAAAGCGCCGGCGCGTGCCGAAGTCGGCTACCTGAAACTCGGACAATTCGTCGCCGCTGGCGTTGGCGGTCAGCCAGTCGAACTTGCGATAGAGCTGCTCGCGGGCCTGCTCCAGGACGATTTCCCGATAGCGATAGCGGTTACGCACTTCGCTGACGATCGCCAATATTGGCACTTCGAAGAGGATCACATGCAACCACGGGCCACGCAGGCGGATGAACAGTTCACCGTTTTCGATACCGGTGTGGAGGTAGCGCAGGTTGAAGCGAAACAGCCCGAGAAAACGCAGGAAGTCCGGCTTGAGGAAGCTGATGTGCTCCAGAAAACCCAATTGGTCGGCGCTCAGGCTCAGCTCGGCCAGCCGTTCGATCTGGAAACGGATCTCCGCCAGATAGGGGCGCAAATCCTCGCTGTTACGGCAACGAAACTCCCATTCGACTTCTACGTTCGGGTAGTTGTGCAGCACCGCCTGCATCATCGTCAGTTTGTAGAAGTCGGTGTCGAGCAGGTTCTGCACGATGCGATCGGCAAACACACTCTCGCTCATAACGGGGGTTCTCCACATGGAATAAGGCTAGTGGCGCATAACGATGATAGGGATTGCCAGTAATTTTTTAGTCTGCATCGGATCCCAGTGGGAGCGAGCTTGCTCGCGATAGCGGACTGACAGTCAATTAAAGTGTTGAATGTAATGACGTCATCGCGAGCAAGCTCGCTCCCACAGGGATGGCGTGCAACGCTAAATTTCCGGGCTATCAACCTGCTCCAGCATCCACTTCACGAAATCGCGCACCTTGGGCACTTCCGCCGAATGTTCGGGATACGCCAGGTAGTAGGCGTCGGTGCTGGGCATTGCATGCTGCCAGGGAATGACCAGTTTGCCGTCGGCCAGTTCCTCTTCCACCAGAAACCGTGGCAGCAGCGCTACCCCGCAGCCGACCTGCGCCGCGCGGATGCACATATAGAAAGTTTCAAAACGCGGGCCGTGGTAGCTGTGTTCGGTGTGGTAGCCCTGGCTGTCAAACCAGTCGTGCCAGGCCTGGGGGCGGGAGGCGTTTTGCAGCAGGACCAGGTCGGTGAGTTGCGTCGGGTCGGTGAACGGCGTGTCGGGCAGGCTGCCTGGCGCACACACGGGCACCAGCTCTTCGCTGAACAGTTTCAGGCATTCGGTACCGGGGCGTGAACCCTGGCCGAAGTAGAACGCCAGGTCGCTGCGCCCTTGCAGCAGGTCGTCGGCTTCCTGTTCGTTGCACAGGTCCAGGTGGATCGACGGATGACGCAGGCGCCAACCCTTGAGGCGAGGCACCAGCCAGCGAGCGCCGAAGGTCGAGGGTGTGGAGACGCGCAGGACTTCGGTTTCACCGCCGTAGGAACGCAGGTAATGGGTCGACATCTCAACCTGGGTGAGGATTTTTCGTACTTCCACCAGGTACAGATCACCGGCTGGCGTCATTTGCAGGCGTCGGCGAACCCGGCGAAACAGCAGGTGCTGCAACAGCTCTTCCAGTTGCGCCACCTGTTTACTGACGGCGCTCTGGGTCAGGTTCAGCTCTTCCGCGGCCCGGGTGAAGCTCAGGTGGCGGGTCACGGCCTCGAAACACTGCAGCGCAGCGATCGAGGGCAAATAGCGTTTGTTCAGCATGGGCGATCCTTTTTGCTTGTCTCTTTATTGCCAGCAATGCACAGCATGAATAAACGGAATGATATCTCTCTTAATGGTCGTTTGTTGAGTAACCTCGGGAGCGCTAAAACTACAGGTCTGATCAGTCGTGATTCGGCGGCTGCACACGTTCCGTTTTTTGCTTGAGGAGTGACCCATGGTTGCCGCATTGCTTGATCGTCTTGGTGTAAATCCGGCCCTGTACCAGAACGGCAAGGTGCCGGTGCATTCACCGATCGATGGCAGCACCCTTGCCACCGTCAACTGGGAAGGTGCCGCTGAAGTCGAGCAGCACATCAGTCGTGCAGATCATGCATTCGAACTGTGGCGCAAGGTGCCGGCACCGCGTCGCGGCGAGCTGGTGCGTCAACTGGGTGACATCCTGCGCGAATACAAGGCCGATCTCGGCGAGCTGGTGTCCTGGGAAGCGGGCAAGATCACCCAGGAAGGCCTGGGTGAAGTTCAGGAAATGATCGACATCTGCGACTTCGCCGTCGGCCTGTCCCGTCAACTGTACGGCTTGACCATCGCCTCCGAGCGTCCTGGCCACCACATGCGTGAAACCTGGCACCCGCTGGGCGTCGTCGGCGTGATCAGCGCCTTCAACTTCCCGGTTGCGGTCTGGGCTTGGAACGCTGCCCTGGCGCTGGTTTGCGGCAACCCGGTGATCTGGAAACCGTCGGAAAAGACTCCGCTGACCGCACTGGCCTGCCAGGCGCTGTTCGACCGCGTGCTGAAGAACTTCAGCGATGCGCCGGCGGGTCTGAGCCAGGTCATCATTGGCGGCCGCGATGCCGGCGAAGCCCTGGTCGATGACCCGCGTGTCGCACTGGTCAGCGCCACCGGCAGCACCCGCATGGGCCGTGAAGTGGCGCCGAAAATCGCTGCGCGTTTCGCTCGCAGCATCCTCGAATTGGGCGGCAACAACGCGATGATCCTCGGCCCAAGCGCCGATCTGGACATGGCCGTTCGCGCGATTCTGTTCAGCGCCGTCGGCACTGCCGGCCAGCGCTGCACCACCCTGCGTCGCCTGATCGCCCACGAGTCGGTGAAAGAAGAAATCGTCACCCGCCTCAAGGCCGCCTACTCCAAGGTGCGCATCGGCCATCCGCTGGAAGGTAACCTGATCGGTCCGCTGATCGACAAGCAAAGCTTCGACAACATGCAGGACGCGCTGGAGCAGGCACTGAGCGAAGGCGGCCGGGTGTTCGGCGGCAAGCGTCAGCTGGAAGACAAATTCCCCAATGCCTACTACGTTTCGCCGGCCATCGTCGAAATGCCGGAGCAGAGCGATGTGGTCTGCCATGAAACCTTCGCACCGATCCTGTACGTGGTCGGCTACAGCGATTTCAACGAAGCCCTTCGCTTGAACAACGCCGTGCCGCAAGGCCTGTCGTCGTGCATCTTCACCACCGACGTGCGTGAAGCCGAGCAGTTCATGTCGGCAGTGGGCAGTGACTGCGGCATCGCCAACGTCAACATCGGCCCGAGCGGGGCGGAAATCGGTGGTGCCTTTGGTGGCGAGAAAGAGACCGGTGGTGGTCGTGAGTCGGGCTCGGATGCTTGGCGCGGGTACATGCGCCGGCAGACCAATACCGTGAACTATTCGCTGGAGTTGCCGTTGGCGCAGGGTATTACGTTTGACTGAATCTCGAGTCAAACAATGATCCCCTGTGGGAGCGGGCTTGCTCGCGAATGCAATCTGTCAGTCGACATTATTGGTGGCTGACATACCGCTTTCGCGAGCAAGCCCGCTCCCACACTGATTTGTGTGTTGGTTAGGTTTCTGTTGGAGTCTGGCAATGCCGTTACGCGAAGAGTGTCTGTGGGAAAAATTGACGCCACAAAGGCCCGACAATACGGCGCTCAAGGGTGAAGTGAAAGTCGATGTCTGCGTCATAGGCGCCGGTTTTACCGGGCTGTCGGCGGCGGTGCATCTGCTGGAACAGGGCAAGACAGTGTGTGTGCTCGAAGCCCATCGCGCCGGGCATGGCGGCTCGGGGCGCAACGTCGGGCTGGTCAATGCCGGTATGTGGATTCCACCGGACGAGATCGAAGCCGGGTTTGGCGAAGCGGTGGGCAGCCAGCTCAACCGCATGCTGGGGGCGGCGCCATCCCTGGTGTTCAGCCTTGTGGACAAGTACAACATCGATTGCCAATTGCGCCGCGAAGGCACGCTGCACATGGCGCACAACGCCCGTGGCGAAGCTGACTTGCGCAGTCGTGAAGAACAATGGAAACGCCGTGGCGCGCCCGTCGAGCTGCTGACCGGGCAAGCTTGCGAGCAAGCGACGGGGACCAAAAAAATTGCCGCGGCATTGCTCGATCGCCGTGCCGGCACGCTCAACCCAATGGCCTACACAACGGGATTGGCCAAGGCGGCCATCGGCCTGGGCGGTCAGTTGTTCGATCATTCCCCGGTCACCCGCCTCGAACGCCAGGGACAGCGCTGGTCAGTGCAAACCGCGCAGGGTTCGGTCCTGGCCGAGCAGGTGGTGATCGCTTCCAACGCCTACACCGAAGGCGACTGGACCGAGTTGCGGCGCAATTTCTTCCCCGGTTATTACTATCAGGTGGCCTCGGTGCCTCTGACCGAAGACGCCGCGCAACAAATCCTGCCCGGTGGCCAGGGGTCCTGGGACACCCGCCAGGTGCTCAGCAGTATCCGCCGGGACAAAGACGGGCGCCTGCTGCTCGGCAGTCTCGGCAATGGCAACCAGAAGCCGGCCTGGTTTCTCAAGGCCTGGGCCGATCGGGTGCAGCAGCATTACTTCCCCTACCTCAAACCGGTGGAATGGGAGTGCACCTGGACCGGTTGCATCGCCTTTACCCCCGATCATCTGATGCGCCTGTTCGAACCGGCGCCCGGTTTAGTGGCAGTCACCGGTTACAACGGCCGGGGCGTGACCACGGGGACGGTGGTCGGCAAGGCCTTTGCCGATTACTTGTGTAACGGAAATCCTCAAGCGCTACCGATTCCCTTCGCGCCCATGCAGCCATTGGCCGGGGTGGGGTTGCGCAGCTGTCTGTACGAGGCGGGATTTTCGCTGTATCACGCGGGCCAGTGCTTGCGGATCGTGATCTGAATGTTGATTTTTGTAGTCGAAAGCGGCGCTTTTTCGATCAGCAGCTAGCCTGTAATGGTGCGGGTTGTAGCAGTCCCGCACCGGTAGTGTGCACTTCGGTGACGCACGTTGTTACAGGCTGGTTGCACGTCGTTTAGTGCCGCGGTTGCAATGATGGCGCAGGCGGGTTGCGCCTCAAAAAAATAATGGTTTTACCTTCCGCGGTTTAGACGGTTGCACGCCCAATGAAAATGGGCCCGAGACAGTCGAAATAATAATAAAGCAGCGACTTTTTTCAGAATAAAAAACCGATGGCACGGCCCTTGCTCTGAGCAGTCAGTGAAGTCGCAGTGCCAATTAAAAAAACCATGGAGCACCACCTCATGTCCCAGACGTTTTACAAGAAAGGTTTTCTGGCCCTCGCAGTGGCAGCTGCGTTGGGTGTTTCTGCGTTTGCTCAGGCCGACATCAAGATCGGCGTAGCGGGACCCATGACGGGCGCCAACGCGGCATTTGGCGAGCAGTACATGAAGGGTGCACAGGCAGCAGCCGATGCGGTGAACGCAGCGGGCGGCGTCAACGGGGAAAAAATCGTACTGGTCAAGGGCGATGACGCCTGCGAACCTAAACAGGCTGTGACGGTCGCCAAAGACCTGACCAACCAGAAAGTCGCCGGCGTGGTCGGTCACTTCTGCTCCTCGTCGACCATCCCGGCTTCCGAGATCTACGACGAAGCAGGCATCATCGCAATCACTCCAGGCTCCACCAACCCACAGGTAACCGAACGCGGCCTGAGCGCCATGTTCCGCATGTGCGGTCGTGACGACCAGCAAGGCATCGTGGCCGGCGACTACATCGTCGACGTGCTCAAGGGCAAGAAGGTTGTCGTGCTGCACGACAAGGACACCTACGGCCAAGGCCTGGCTGATGCCACCAAGGCCCAGCTGGTCAAGCGCGGCGTAACGCCAGTGCTGTACGAAGGCCTGACCCGTGGCGAGAAAGACTTCAGCACCATCGTGACCAAGATCCGCGGTGCCGGCGCCGACGTCGTCTACTTCGGTGGCCTGCACCCGGAAGCCGGTCCTCTGGTTCGCCAACTGCGTGAACAAGGCCTGAAAGACGTCAAGTTCATGTCCGACGACGGCATCGTGACCGACGAGCTGGTGACCACCGCTGGCGGTCCGCAATTCGTCGACGGCGTGCTGATGACCTTCGGTGCCGACCCACGCCTGCTGCCAGACAGCAAGACCGTGGTAGACGCCTTCCGCAAGGCCGGTACCGAGCCTGAAGGCTACACCCTGTACGCCTACGCTTCGGTCCAGACCCTCGCGGCGGCCTTCAACGGCGCCAAGTCCAACAAGGGCGAAGAAGCGGCTGCGTGGCTGAAGAAGAACACGGTCAAGACCGTCATGGGCGATAAGTCCTGGGACAGCAAGGGCGACCTGAAAGTCTCCGACTACGTGGTTTACCAGTGGGACAAGGATGGCAAATACCACCAGCTGGAAAAACAGAAGTAAGGGCTGACCCGATCAGCTGAACCCCACTGATCCTTTGTAGGAGCGGGCTTGCCCGCGAAGGCGCCCGTTCAGTCGACATCAATGTAGGCTGGAACACTGCTTTCGCTGGCAAGCCAGCTCCTACAGGGGGACGTGGTCTCCAGCCTGATCGTGATTGACATTGCTCCGACGTAAATCTGTATTTTCCTTAGAGGAACCGCACAGCCACATGTGCAGGTTCTCATTGCGTGAGATTGCGTTATGGATGGTATTTTCCTGCAGCAACTGGTCAACGGCCTCACCCTCGGGTCGGTCTATGGCCTGATCGCCATCGGCTACACAATGGTCTATGGCATCATCGGCATGATCAACTTCGCCCACGGCGAGGTTTACATGATTTCCGCTTACCTCGCGGCAATCAGTCTGGCTCTGCTGGCATATTTCGGGATTGAATCCTTCCCTCTGCTGATGCTCGGCACCCTGATCTTCACCATCGTCGTCACGGCGGTGTATGGCTGGGTCATCGAGCGCGTCGCCTACAAACCCCTGCGTAACTCCACCCGACTGGCACCGCTGATCAGCGCCATCGGTATCTCGCTGATCCTGCAAAACTATGCGCAGATCGCCCAGGGCGCCAAGCAACAGGGCGTTCCCACGTTGCTCACGGGGGCCTGGCGTGTCGAGGTCGGCACAGGTTTTGTGCAGTTGACCTACACCAAGGTGTTCATTCTGGTCGCCGCGTTTGTCGGGATGGCCGCGCTGACCTACATCATCAAGTACACCAAGCTCGGCCGCATGTGCCGTGCGACCCAGCAAGACCGCAAGATGGCTTCGATCCTGGGGATCAACACCGACCGAGTGATTTCCTATGTGTTCATCATCGGTGCAGCGATGGCAGCCCTGGCCGGCGTGCTGATCACCATGAACTACGGCACGTTCGACTTCTATGCCGGCTTCATCATCGGCATCAAGGCGTTCACCGCCGCAGTGCTCGGCGGCATTGGTTCACTGCCAGGCGCCATGCTCGGCGGGATCATCCTCGGGATTTCCGAGTCGCTGTTCTCGGGCCTGGTGAACTCGGACTACAAAGACGTTTTCAGCTTCTCGCTGCTGGTTCTCGTTCTGGTCTTTCGGCCCCAAGGCCTGCTCGGCCGTCCTCTTGTGTCGAAGGTGTAAGCGATGTCCTCAACCACTAAAAAAACCATTGATCTCAAGAAAAGTCTGGTTGACGCGATTCTTGCCGGCCTGATCGCCCTGATCGTGTTCGGGCCGATTGTCGGGGTTGTCCTCGATGGCTATGGCTTCAATCTGGAAACCAGCCGCGTGGCGTGGATTGTCGCCATCGTCATGGCCGGTCGTTTTGCCTTGAGCATGTTCCTGCAGACCCCCAAGGGCTTGAGCATCCTCGAAGGTTTTGAAAGCACCGGTTCCGGGGTGCATGTACTGGCACCCGACTACAAGTCGCGGTTGCGCTGGATCATCCCGCTGATGATCGTCCTCGCCGTGGTGTTCCCGTTTTTCTCCAACTCCTACCTGCTGGGCGTGGTCATCCTCGGGCTGATCTACGTGCTGCTGGGCCTGGGGCTGAACATCGTGGTCGGCCTGGCCGGCCTGCTCGACCTGGGTTACGTGGCGTTCTACGCCATCGGTGCCTACGGCCTGGCGCTCGGTTATCAGTACCTGGGGTTGGGCTTCTGGACGGTGCTGCCGCTGGCGGCGATCGCCGCCGGGCTGGCTGGTTGCATCCTCGGTTTCCCGGTACTGCGCCTGCACGGTGACTACCTGGCGATCGTGACCCTGGGTTTTGGTGAAATCATCCGGTTGATCCTCAACAACTGGCTGTCCCTGACCGGCGGCCCGAACGGCATGCCGGCACCCCTGCCGACCTTCTTCGGCCTGGAATTCGGCAAGCGCGCCAAGGATGGCGGCGTGCCGTTCCATGAGTTCTTCGGCATCGCCTACAACCCGGACGTGAAGTACTACTTCATCTACGCAGTGTTGTTCCTGGTGGTACTGGCCGTGCTGTACATCAAGCATCGTCTGGTCAAGATGCCGGTTGGTCGCGCCTGGGAAGCCCTGCGTGAAGACGAAATCGCCTGCCGCTCCATGGGCCTGAACCACGTGCTGGTCAAGCTCTCGGCCTTCACCATCGGCGCATCGACGGCGGGCCTGGCCGGCGTGTTCTTCGCCACCTACCAGGGCTTCGTCAACCCGACCTCGTTCACCTTCTTCGAATCGGCCCTGATCCTCGCCATTGTGGTCCTCGGCGGCATGGGTTCGACCATAGGCGTCGTCATTGCGGCCTTCGTCCTGACCGTGGCCCCGGAACTGCTGCGTGGCTTCGCCGAATACCGCGTGCTGCTGTTCGGCATCCTGATGGTGTTGATGATGATCTGGAGACCGCGTGGCCTGATTCGGATCAGCCGTACCGGTGTGACCCCGCGTAAAGGAGTAGCGCCATGAGCGAAGTCGTACTCTCCGTAGAGAAGTTGATGATGCACTTCGGCGGCATCAAGGCGTTGAATGATGTGAGCCTGAAGGTCAAGCGCAACTCGATCTTCGCCCTGATCGGCCCCAACGGTGCCGGCAAGACCACGGTATTCAACTGCCTGACCGGGTTCTACAAGGCCTCGGGCGGCAAGATCGAACTCAACGTACGCGGGCAGCGGACCAACGTCATCCAGTTGCTGGGCGAATCGTTCAAGCCCACCGATTTCGTCTCGCCAAAAAACTTCATCACCCGGCTGCGCTACAAAATGTTCGGCGGCACCCACCTGGTGAACCGGGCGGGCCTGGCGCGGACGTTCCAGAACATTCGC
The DNA here is from genome assembly GCF_035064975.1 of Pseudomonas sp. YuFO20. NCBI lineage: Bacteria > Pseudomonadati > Pseudomonadota > Gammaproteobacteria > Pseudomonadales > Pseudomonadaceae > Pseudomonas > Pseudomonas sp. YuFO20. The sequence continues at coordinate 92,574 of NZ_JAXDEO010000017.1, read as the reverse complement.
CTGTTCAAGGAAATGTCGGTGCTGGAAAACCTGCTGGTGGCCCAGCACATGTGGGTCAACCGCAACATGCTGGCCGGCATCCTCAATACCAAGGGCTACCGCAAGGCCGAAAGCGATGCGCTGGACCACGCCTTCTACTGGCTGGAAGTGGTGGACCTGGTGGACTGCGCCAACCGCCTGGCCGGTGAACTGTCCTACGGCCAGCAACGCCGCCTGGAAATCGCCCGGGCCATGTGCACCCGTCCGCAGATCATCTGCCTCGACGAACCGGCCGCCGGCCTCAACCCTCAGGAAACCGAAGCGCTGAGCGCGATGATCCGGCTGCTGCGCGACGAGCACGATCTGACCGTGGTGCTGATCGAACACGACATGGGCATGGTAATGAGTATTTCCGACCACATCGTGGTGCTGGACCACGGCGTCGTCATCGCCGAGGGCGGTCCCGACGACATCCGCAACGACCCGAAAGTGATTGCCGCCTACCTCGGCGCCGATGAAGAGGAGGTGGTATGAGCCAACCCATCCTCGAACTCAAGGACCTGGATGTGTTCTACGGGCCGATCCAGGCCCTGAAGAACGTCTCGCTGCACATCAACGAAGGGGAAACCGTCAGCCTGATCGGCTCCAATGGTGCCGGCAAGTCGACCCTGCTGATGTCGATCTTCGGTCAGCCGCGGGCGGCGGACGGGCAGATCCTCTACCAGGGCGTGGACATCACCCACAAATCATCGCACTACATCGCCTCCAACGGCATCGCACAGTCGCCGGAAGGGCGGCGGGTGTTCCCCGACATGACCGTCGAGGAAAACCTGCTGATGGGCACCATCCCTATCGGTGACAAGTACGCCAAGGAAGACATGCAGCGCATGTTCCAGCTGTTCCCGCGGCTCGAAGAGCGGCGCACCCAGCGTGCGATGACCATGTCCGGTGGCGAGCAGCAGATGCTGGCCATCGCCCGGGCCCTGATGAGCCGGCCGAAATTGCTCTTGCTCGATGAGCCGAGCCTCGGGCTGGCACCCATCGTGGTCAAGCAGATCTTCGCGACCCTGCGGGAACTGGCCAAGACCGGCATGACCATTTTCCTGGTCGAGCAGAACGCCAACCACGCGCTGCGGCTGTCGGACCGGGCCTATGTGATGGTCAATGGCGAGATTCGCATGACCGGTACCGGCAAGGAGCTGTTGGTCAATGAGGATGTGCGTAACGCGTATCTCGGCGGGCACTAGGCCTTAGCGTCCAATAAAAACGCCCTGACGAAACCAGGGCGTTTTTTTTCGCCCGCGCAAATTCTGTAGGAGCTGTCTCGTGGAACGAGGCTGCGATCTTTTGATCTTGTTTTTAAAGATCAAGATCAAAAGATCGCAGCCTTCGGCAGCTCCTACAAGAGCGGCGGTGTGAGGTAAAGGGAAATTGTGGAAAACAAAATTGAGGACCTCCGAAAGCGCGACATAAAGCCGCTGCAAATAGTTGTTTTGTCACGGTTTTGACTTGTCCCCGTTTGCTGTGGAACTGGCTGTGAATAACGTGGGAGTAGCTGGCTGAACGCCTTTGAATACGTGGCTTGCAGCGCTATGGTTGTTTTTTGACCAGGCATTTTTTCTGGCCTTCAAGGCGGCTTTGTCAACCTTTTTCTTGGTGAGGAAAGTGTGGCGCAATGCAGTGAACAAGCCTGTGGATAAGTCTGTGGTTAAACTCTGGAAAGACTCGGCTGAGGGCCGTGGTTACTGGCTTGGCGCCACCGTAGGCTTGACCGCCCGGTCGGGAAATTGACCCCTGGCTGCACAGCAGGCCAATGTGGGTCAAGCAAAAAAGTTTCAAATCAGCCCGCAAAGCCTTGTGGATAGCGGCTTTCAGCTTTTCCACTTGCCCCCAGAGACTGTGGACCGGCTTGTGGATAACGTGCGCGCACATGTCTGCAGGCCACGGCCGGCAAGGCGTTGCAAGCTTTGCTCGTTTTTTGTACAGATAGCACGCAGGTTGCCGCTGTGCGCAAGGCCGGGCATGCTGCCTGCTGATTTTCTATTCCAATGGCTGCCGATCAGCCGTAGCAAGGAGAACACCATGTCCAACACCCTGTTTATCACCGGCGCGACTTCCGGTTTTGGTGAAGCCTGTGCCCGACGTTTTGCCGAAGCCGGCTGGAAACTGGTGCTGACGGGGCGTCGTGAAGAGCGCCTCAACGCCCTGTGCGCCGAGTTGTCGAAGCAGACCGAGGTGCATGGCCTGGTGCTCGATGTGCGCGACCGCAAGGCCATGGAGGAAGCCATTGCCAACCTGCCGCCGTCCTTCGCCAAGCTGCGCGGACTTATCAACAACGCAGGCCTGGCCCTGGGTGTCGACCCGGCGCCCAAGTGCGACCTGGACGATTGGGACACCATGGTCGATACCAACATCAAAGGACTGATGTACAGCACGCGTCTGCTGCTGCCGCGCCTGATCGCCCATGGCCGTGGCGCCGGCATCGTCAACCTGGGATCCATCGCCGGCAACTACCCTTACCCGGGCAGCCATGTGTATGGCGCGAGCAAGGCGTTCGTCAAACAGTTCTCCCTGAACCTGCGCTGCGACCTTCAGGGAACCGGCGTGCGGGTCAGCAACATCGAACCGGGGCTGTGTGAGAGCGAGTTCTCCCTGGTGCGTTTCGCCGGAGACCAAGAGCGCTACAACGCCACCTACGCCGGTGCCGAACCGATCCAGCCACAAGACATTGCCGACACCATTTTCTGGGTCCTCAATGCGCCAGCGCATATCAACATCAACAGCCTGGAGCTGATGCCGGTGAGCCAGACCTGGGCCGGGTTTGCGATTGATCGCAGTGGTGGCAAGGCGTAAGACCGCGTTATGGCCAATCGCGAGCAAGCTCGCTCCCACAGGTATTGCGCCTAACCCTGTGGGAGCGGGCTTGCTCGCGAAGGGGGCGAAACAGACAGCGCCGGACATCAGCTAGACTCCTCACCCAACACCCCGCCGCACCCTGCGGCTCAAAGGTTCGAGGAGACCATGTGAGCAACCGAGGCGAGCAGGCGCTGCTCAAGCAATCGACCTTCCTGATGCTGGCCGTGGCGATCGCCGGTATCGTCACCGGCGTTGTCTCAGGCGCCCAATCCATCCTGTTCGATGGTTTCTTCTCGCTGATCGCGACCTTTATCAAGGTGCTGATGCTGATCACCGCGAAGTTGATCGCCAAGGAAAGCAACCAGCGCTTCCAGTTTGGTTTCTGGCATCTGGAACCCATGGTGCTGCTGATCGAAGGCAGCTTCCTGTTGCTGATCGCCATCTACGCGTTTCTCAACGGTGTGTTCGGCATCATCAATGGTGGCCGCGAGATCGAGCTTGGGCTGGTGATCGTCTACGCGGCGGTGTTTACCATCGTTGAGTTCGCCTATTTCTTCTACGTGCGCCATCGCAATCGAAAACTGAAATCAACGCTGCTGCAATTCGACAACATCAGCTGGCTGGTAGACGCGATGCTGTCGGCAGGCTTGCTGGTGAGCTTTCTCGCCGCGCTGTTGCTCAAAACCCAGGGTTACGCCGAGTGGGCGGTTTATGTCGATCCGCTGATCCTGATCCTGCTGGCCCTGAGCATGCTCGCGCCGGCCTTCAGGATTCTTGGCCCGGCATTGCGCGATGTGCTGGGAATCGCCCCGGATCAGCTGGACGACAAGGTGAATCAAGTGCTGGCGGCGGCAAAGATCGAGCATGGTTTCGACGACTACATTTCCTACGTGCAGAAACACGGCCGGGCCTGTTTTATCGAGATTCACATCGTGTTGCCGACGGATTACCGGCTGCACAGCGTGGTGCAGCTGGATGCGCTGCGAGAGGAAATTTCCGCGAAGCTCGGCAAGCCTGATGCGGCGAGGTGGCTGACCATCAGCTTTACCGGGGACAAGAAGTGGATCGCGTAAATCCTGTAGGAGCTGCCGCAGGCTGCGATCTTTTAGCTGTCAGTCGAGATACTCAGCCAACCCACGGTAACAAGTCGCCAAGTGATAAGGCGTGGTCGACGGCATGTCCCGACGGCTCACTTCACCCTGCTCGTCCCGGCATTCATACCAGCCACCCGCGTGCAGCGAGCGCTGTTGCAACGCCTGCAACTGGCGAAGTACCGCAGCCTCGCTGCCCGGCCGCAGGGTCAATGCACGCAGGTACTCGGCCTGGGCCCAGATTCGCTGCGTCGCGTCCCGAGAACCGCCGTCCGGCCCCAGGTCGAGCATGGCCCGCACGGCACCGGTCTGTGGATCGACACCCAGTTGTTCGGTGAAGGTAAAGGCGCGCTCCAGCGAAGCGTGCAAGGGTGAACCGCGCAGCAACTCGGACGACTCCAGCAGGAAATACCACTCGAACTGATGCCCCGGTTCGAACCAGTTATCCACAGCACCCAAGGGTTTTTCCATCAACACGCCGTGCTGCGGATCGATAAAACGCTGCTGCATCCCTGTGCATAAGTCGACAAGCGCCTGCTGCACGGCGAGGTCTTCACGCACTGCCAGCGTGGCTAGAAAAGCTTCAGCCAGGTGCATCAGCGGATTCTGCAGCGGTCCGCTGTTCAGCGATGACCAGTCACGATCCAGGCTTGCTTCGTAGAGGCCGTCGCCGCTGGCGAAACGTTGCGCGATCACTTCCAGGGCGGCGTTGAGCACCGATTCCACCAGCGGCTCGCGGATTTTGTCCCAGTAATGGGCGCAGGCGAACAGAATGAAGGCGTGGGTGTAGAGGTCTTTACGCTGATCCAGCGGCGCGCCCTGGGGGTCGATGCTGTAGAACCAGCCCCCGTGCTCGGCATCGTGGAAGTGCCGCTGCAAGGAACGGAACAGCGCCGCCGCGCGTTCCTGCGCGCCGGGCACCTGATCGATCAGGCTGGCAAACAGATACAACTGCCGCGCGCAGGCCATGGCCCGGTAGCGTTGCGGGGGCAGCGGCGTGTGCTCGGCGTCCAGCGTCTCATAGGGCAGCGCCATGTCGGCATTCCAGCCGGGACCTTGCCAGAGCGGCACGATCACGTCCTGGAAGTGCTGTTGCACCGAGGCAAACAGGGCGGTCAGTTCAGGCTGGGAGGCGGAGCGGGAAACAGGCGGCATTGGCTGGCGTCGTCACGGCAGGGTTGATTGCGCGACATGTTAGCAGGCCTGAGGGATGTGGTGTCTGTCCGGCCGCCTTCGCGAGCAAGCCCGCTCCCACAGTGGAACTGTGTACACAGGACGAATGTGGGAGCGGGCTTGCTCGCGAAGAGGCCATCACAATCGATAGAGAGCTAGCCGGCCAACAACCAGACTCCGGTCGCCGCCGAAGCCGCACCCGCCAGTCGAACCAGCGGCGCCGCCACCTGAGGCAACACCCGCACCATCACATAACCGGCGGTATGCAGCGCTGCGGTCGCCGCCACAAACCCTGTCGCATACGCCCAAGGGCTCGACATGTCCGGCAATTCCAGGCCATGGGCCACGCCATGGAACAATGCGAACAGTGCAGTGGCACCCATCGCCAGACTCAAAGGCGGACGCACCGCCAAGGCAACCGCCAGGCCCAACGCCAGCACAGACGCAGCAATCCCGCCTTCCATTACCGGCAGCTCCAACCCTTCAAACCCCAGCATCCCGCCAATCAGCATGGTGCCAACGAACGTGCACGGCAGCACCCAGCGCGCAGCACCTTGCTGCTGCGCCGCCCACAAGCCAACCGCGAGCATCGCCAACAGATGATCGAGGCCACCGATCGGGTGGCCGATGCCAGCGATCAAGCCATTGTCACCGTGCCCCGGGTGGGCCAGCGCAATGGCCGGTGTCAACAGCAGGGCCATGGCGCCCAGAATGCGTTTGAGTGTCATGCAGAAGCTTCCTTGTTGATAAGTCATGGTCAGGCTGCCGTCAGCAGGCCCTGGCGTTCGATGAAGGCGATGATCTCTTCCAGGCCCTGGCCGGTCTTCTGGTTGCTGAACACGAACGGCTTGCCGTTGCGCATGCGCGTGGTGTCGCTGTCCATCAGGGGCAGCGACGCACCCACTAGCGGCGCCAGGTCGATTTTATTGATCACCAGCAGATCGGATTTGCAGATCCCCGGTCCGCCTTTGCGTGGCAGCTTGTCGCCCGCGGAAACGTCGATCACGTAGATGGTCAGGTCGGACAGCTCCGGGCTGAAGGTGGCCGAGAGATTGTCGCCACCGGATTCCACCAGGATCAGGTCGAGCCCCGGGAAGCGGCGGTTCAACTGATCCACGGCTTCGAGGTTGATCGAGGCGTCTTCGCGGATCGCCGTGTGTGGGCAGCCGCCGGTTTCCACGCCGATGATGCGTTCCGGCGCCAACGCTTCGTTGCGCACCAGGAAATCCGCGTCTTCGCGGGTGTAGATGTCGTTGGTCACCACGGCCAGGTTGTAGCGTTCGCGCAGGGCCAGGCACAGGGCCAGGGTCAGGGCGGTTTTGCCGGAACCGACCGGGCCGCCGATGCCGACGCGCAAAGGTTGGGTGTTCATGTGATTCTCCAAAATGAAAGGCCCTAGGAACGGAACAGGCGGCTGTACTGGCGCTCGTGGGCCATACACGCCAGGGACAGGCCAAACGCGGCGCTGCCAGAGTGTTCGGGGTTGATTCGGGTAGCGTCCTGCTGGGCTTGTTGCAGCAGCGGCAGCAGTTCACTGGTCAGGCGCTGCGCGGCCTGCTGGCCCAATGGCAGGGTTTTCATCAGTACCGCCAGTTGGTTTTCCAGCCAGCTCCAAAGCCACGCGGCCAGCGCATCCTGCGGGCTGATCTGCCAGGCGCGAGCGGCCAGCGCCCAGCCCAGGGCCAGGTGGGGTTCGGGTCGTTGCTGGAGAAAGGCGCGCGCTGCTGAATCAAGCTCAGGCAGGCCGTTGAGCAACTGCTGCAAGGAGTAGCCCATTTGCCGGCTTTCCTGATGCAGCTCGCGGGTTTCCCGGCTGGCGCGGTGTTCTTCGCAACGCTGCAGCAGTTCGCTCCAGTTTTCCTCGGCCGCCGCCACGCAATGGGCGAGTAGCAGCGGCGCCTCGAAACGGGCGAGATTGAGCAACAGCTGATCGCTGATCCAGCGGCGCGCGCTGTCGGGATCGTGCACACGGCCGTTGTCCACGGCCATTTCCAGGCCCTGGGAATAGCTGTAGCCGCCAATCGGCAACTGCGGACTGGCCAGGCGCAGCAATGCCCATGCAGGGTTCATGGGCGCACGCCGAACTGGTGCAGTTTTGGCGGGTAGTTGAAGTCTTCATCACCGTGACGCGAATGATGATGGCCGCCGCCGTAGGCGCCGTGTTCAGGTTGAAACGCAGCTTCGATGGGCTCGGCCTCGGCGCCGAGTTGTTCGAGCATGGCCTTGAGCACGTAGTCGTCGAGCAGGCGCAACCAGCCGTCGCCCACTTGCAAGGCCACATGGCGATTGCCCAGGTGATAGGCGGCACGGGTCAGTTCGAAGGCATTGGCGCAGGTGACGTGCAGCAATTGCTCGGGACGGGCACAGACACGGACAACGCGGCCATCCTCGGCTTGCAGACATTCGCCGTCATACAAGGGTGATTGACCCCGCTCCAAAAACAACCCGACGTCTTCGCCCTCGGCACTGAAACAGCGCAAACGGCTTTTGCTCCGGGCTTCGAAGGTCAAGTGAAGCTCGGCGGCCCAGTCGGGTTGAGGGTCGATTCTGCGATGAATCACCAGCATCGGAAAGCTTCCAGCAATGGACAATGCTCAGGCTAGAGCAAGGGGCTTGCCAATCCGGGGATGCGTAGGAAATACCTGTAGGAGGCGTAGGAAAAGTTTCTGGGTGTCGAGGGTTTTGGCTGAAATTGGTGCACGGTTTTTTCCATGTGCACCAGGTTGAAGCCAGTCAGGTGTTCTTTCGCGGTGCTTACTCGGTACTGCCGAGCCCCTGCCAATGCTTGAGGCCGATAAAGATGAACCGCAGCTGTTGGGTAATCTTTGCCTGGGGCGTCAAGTGCTCGGGCAGCGCCTCGACCGGCGGATCGATAATGTCCGGCAAGGTGGCGAACACGCTTTTGACGATCAGGTCGGCCATGACGCTCAGGCCGGCCATGTCCAGGTGTTGCAGTTTCGGCATCAGGGACAGGTCGGCGGCCAGGTCCGAACTGATGTTTTCGCGCAGTCGACCGATGGCCAGGCGTACCGGTAACGAGCCACCATACTGTTCCCTGGCCAGGAACAGGAATTGCGAACGGTTGGCCGACACTACATCCAGAAAAATCCGCACGGACGCGTCGATGATGCCGCCCATGACGAACTCGTTGTGCCGCACCAGGCGAATGGTTTCACGGAAGGTCTGGCCGACCTCGCTCACCAGCACCAGGCCGAGTTCATCCATATCGGTAAAATGCCGGTAGAAACCGGTGGGGACGATTCCGGCGGTTTTCGCGACTTCGCGCAGGCTCAGGCTGCCGAATCCTCGGCCACCCTCCATCAAATGGCGGGCCGCGTCCATCAAGGCGTTACGGGTTTGTTGTTTCTGTTCGGCGCGGGGCAGCATCGCAAGGGCGTTTTCTGAAAAGGACTGCGGCGCACTCTAGCAAATCGGCTTTGCCGGCGTCGAATGACAGAGGGAATCAGGCGGGGAGGTACGGCTTCGATAAACGGAACAGCCAGAAAGTCAAAAGCCCAATCCGGTGATTGGGCTTTTTTTCGGGGCCGCCATGGGCTCAGCTCATAGCGCTGTTGCGTTCGATGACACGGTCACCACCGCCTTCGGCAACGGTTTGACCTGGGGTACGGTCGGAACCATCAGCGGCAACGGTTTGACCTTGTGGAGTCTGGTCGTAGCCGTCCTCTGCAACAGTTTGACCTTGTGGGGTTTGATCGTAGCCGTCTTCAGTGATCAGGCCTTTTTCTTTCAGGCGATCGTTACCACCTTCGGCAATGGTTTGACCTGGAGTGCGGTCGGAGCCATCAGCGGCGACGGTTTGGCTGAACACCGAGTGGGTGTCTTTGACTTGCGGGGTAGCCTGGTCAGCGGCTGGCAGTGCAAAAGCGGTGCTGGCCAGCATTGAAAGTGTAAGGCTAAGCAGAAGTTGGCGTTTCATGATGGGTGCTCCGTAGGAGTGCGATAAATTGGGTACGAGGGCAATGCTACTCTCGATAAGTCGATATAAAAGTTCATAAACGCAATGTTAATAATCAACGGAATTGATTGTTCTCTGCAGCCCTTGTAAACCGGGCCTTTGCGAAGCACTGCGGTGGGTATTTTCGACTCACCCACGCCACGCAAAAGTGCGTCGCCGGTAACGCCGGACGGGAGGAGGGGGCCGCGTTGAACACGTCAATTGCGGCAAAATCGGCTTTTCGATTAAACCTGCGGGCCATTTTCCAGTCGTAGACTGCATGACGGGCCGGTTCTGGCCCTGCGTTTCTCCTGAGCATCGCGATCGTGGCGCTCAGCCGTATCAGGAGCTCTGTGCAATGACGCGCACCCGTAAGATTCTCGCCTGGACCCTGGCCAGCTTCGTTGTGTTGTTGGCCGTGCTGGTGCTGATCATCGTGTTCTTCGACTGGAACCGGATCAAACCGCCCCTCAATGCCAAGGTGTCCGAAGAACTGCACCGCCCCTTCGCCATCAACGGCAATCTGGCGGTGGTCTGGCAGCGCGAGCCCGACGAGGGTGGCTGGCGGGCCTGGGTGCCCTGGCCGCACGTGGTGGCGGAAGACCTGAGCCTGGGCAACCCGGACTGGTCGAAGGCACCGCAGATGGCCAGCCTCAAGCGCGTCGAGCTGCGCATATCGCCCCTGGCCTTGTTGGCGCAGCGCGTGGTGATCCCCCGCATCGACCTCACCGAACCCAATGCCGAGTTGCAACGCCTGGCCGACGGTCGTGCCAACTGGACCTTCAAGTTCGACCCGAAAGACCCGAACGCCGAGCCCTCACCCTGGGTGTTGGATATCGGCGCGATCGGCTTCGACAAGGGACATGTCACCCTCGACGACCAGAGCCTGAAAACCCAACTGGACCTGCTGATCGACCCCCTGGGCAAGCCGATTCCCTTCAGCGAAATCGTCGGCGACAAAGCGGCGAAAACCGCGTCCGAGCAAGGCGGCGCACCGCAGGATTACGCGTTTGCCCTGAAGGTCAAAGGCCAGTACCACGGCCAGAAACTCACCGGTCAGGGCAAGATCGGCGGCTTGCTGGCGCTGCAGGACGCGGCCCGGCCGTTTCCGCTGCAGGCGCAAGCGAAGATTGCCGATACCAGCGTCGAGCTGGCCGGCACGCTGACCGATCCACTGAATCTGGGCGCCCTGGATCTGCGCCTGAAACTGGCCGGCGCCAGCCTGGGCAACCTCTATCCCCTGACCGGCGTGACCCTGCCGGATACGCCGCCCTATGCCACCGACGGCCATCTGATCGCCAAGCTGCATGAGCCGGGCGGGGCGGTTTTCCGTTATGAAGCGTTCAACGGCACGATCGGTGCGAGCGACATCCATGGCAGCCTGACCTACGTCGCTGGCCAGCCGCGCCCAAAACTCAGCGGTTCGCTGCTATCCAATCAATTGTTGTTTGCCGACCTGGCCCCGTTGATCGGCGCCGACTCCAATGCCAAGCAGAAAGCCCGCGGCGGCGAGAGCAAACAGCCGGCGGACAAGGTACTGCCGGTCGAGGAGTTCAAGACGGATCGCTGGCGCGACATGGACGCGGATGTAGAATTCACCGGCAAGCGCATCGTCCATAGCGAAAAGTTGCCATTCAACGACCTCTACACGCACCTGGTGCTCACCGATGGCGTACTCAGTCTGGAGCCGCTGCGATTCGGCGTGGCCGGTGGCAAGCTGGATGCGCAGATTCGCCTGAACGGGCACACCGAACCGCTGGAAGGCCAGGCAAAACTGACCGCCCGGGGCTTCAAGCTCAAGCAGTTATTCCCGACCTTCGAACCGATGAAAACCAGCTTCGGCGAACTCAATGGCGATGCCGACATTACCGGGCGCGGCAACTCGGTGGCCAAGTTGCTGGGCAGTGCCAATGGCAAGCTGAAAATGCTGATCAATGACGGCGCCATCAGTCGTGAGTTGATGGAGTTGGCCGGGTTGAACGTAGGCAACTATGTGGTTGGCAAGATCTTTGGCGACAAGGAAGTGAAGATCAATTGCGCCGCTGCCGATTTCGATATCAAGAGTGGTCTGGCCACTACGCGGTTGTTCGTCTTCGATACCGAGAACGCGATCATTTACATCGATGGCACGGCGAACATGGCCACCGAGCAGCTGGACTTGACCATCACGCCGGAATCCAAGGGCTGGCGGCTGATCTCACTGCGTTCGCCGCTGTATGTGCGAGGCAAGTTCATCAAGCCAGACGCTGGCGTGAAAGCCGTACCCTTGATGTTGCGTGGGGCCGGGATGGTTGCACTGGGTGTGATTGCCGCGCCGGCGGCGGGGTTGTTGGCGTTGGTGGCGCCGAGCGGTGGAGAACCGAACCAGTGCGCGCCCTTGCTGGAGCAGATGAAGGCGGGGAAGGCACCGAAGACGGTCAAGAACTGACGTGTGCCGGTAAATTTGACTGCTCTCGACTGGAAAGTCGAGAGCAGTCATGCATACAGCGTATTAAGAAATTACTTGTCAGTGGGTAAGTTAATATGAAGTAGTTCAGCTTCAATTTTTTTGACAAGCTTATCTTGGATTTTAGCGCTGATACCGTTGTATCGGTGTTCATCCAGCAAGCAACGCATTAGGCGGAAGTTGTTTGTACCATTATTGATGCTGGTCAGTTCAGGTCGGTCCAGTAAGTCTATTGCAATCGGATGAGCAGTCCGGAATGCAGTCTGCAGAGTAATCACGGACTTATTGTTGCACACAATGGTCAGTATTGCGGTCGTTGAAACCGACACGTCGCTATTGGTAGCAGTCGAAATGTTAGCCTGGAGTTTTGCGACAAAATTTTTAACGGGCAATGAGTCACTCTGGAGTTTGGTAAGTGCCGAAAATGCGTCGGCGAGTGCTTGCCGTTCAAGGTTTGGCAAATCTCCGTCAGCACCTTGGTCAACGATGTCTAACAGACTTTTGTTTTTGAATTCAAGCCGTTGGGTATTACGACTATTAACCACCCAGAAAAGTTTCCCCAATGTATCGGTGTAAGTCGACCATGACTTTTCTCGATCAGTGCCTGGTTTCGCCGCTACCAATGCAGAGAATAGGCTGGAGTTTAGGATGTCATTCTTGAATCTGTCACTGTGCGTGCCGCAGAATATTGTAATGTTGCCGTTGACAATATAAATGTCGAGTAATGGTTTGTTCATATTTGCCTTCGTGCAAGTTGGTTTGTATTGTCGTTGGTTAACTAGCAGAAGCTTGCCGTGATCAGTCGAAAGTTAATCGAAGTCGCCCAGGTCTTCAATCAACTCATCGGTTTGTTTGCTGTACCTTGTGGCGAGCTTTTCGCGGACAAGGGAGAAAATGGAAGTGTTCAAGTAAGCGCGAACTGCGCCTGATTTAATGGTGGTGGATGCACGGGTAGACTTCCAGAACAAAATGCCACGGGTACTTTCGCGCGCATCCAGAGAAATGCAGTTTAGTATCATATTCGCCTTCCCGCTTCCATCAACCCAAACGGGTGCGACGTCGAACTTGGCCTGTGTACCAAGTTTTTTATCGCGCTCAAAGATTTTAATGGCGCCGGGATTGTTTTTGACCGCGTCTACAGCCTTTTTCCCAACGTTAGCCAGAATATTGGCCGCGTTGGCGCCAATCATTCCCGCTGCAATATCCAGCGCCACTTGGTCCATCGTCAGGCCGGTTTTGCGGATGGTGATTTCTTGAATATTTCTGTTTTGAATGACCCATCCCAGTTTGCCAAGACCGTTAACGTAATGTTTGTACCAATCAAAGAGTTGCGAATCTTCTGGGAACTTTTTGGAAGCGTCGTTCTGCATGATCAGTTTGCAAAGATCGACATCGTCTATAATCTGTTTCGATACCCCAGGCATGAACACATTGACTGTGTTTGGCATGGCGCTGGCAGACGGTTTGTCGATGTCGTGAGGTGGAGTTTCTGGGGAGGAAAATGCGCGTATGGCAGGTGCCATTTGCAGCGGCAACGACGCCAGGGAATCAATAAATTCAAGTCGTTCTTCAAGATGCATGTCAGTAGTCCTTTACTTATTTGTTAAAGCAACCGGTTGGTTGTGGTTGTTATAATAAGTTTGTTTTGATTGAAGTCTACCGAGTGTTTGTAACTTTTGGTTGTTTGTGTGGGAGGTGTTTGTAATTGCGGCTGCAATAAAACTAAGTAATGGGCGGTTCGCAGCAGCGCCGGACAATACTTACGTTAAGATATGTCCGGACACCGTTGCCTCTTCCTGCAACCACGCAAAAAAAGCGCGCACCGGCGGATGACGCTCGCGTCCGGGTACACACAGTGCGCTGTAGCCAGCACCATCGACCTGGATTTCCCCCCGATAGTCCATCAGCAATCCACTGGCCACGCTTTCTGAAACCAGAATATTGCTGGCCAGCACCAGGCCCTGACCGGCAATCGCCGCTTGCAAGGCGTAATGTTCTTCATCGTATTCGCGCACGGTGGGCTGACCCGCCAACCAATCCTCGCCGGACTGTGCGCACCAGGCTTCCCAGCCATGGGCGTAGAGCTTGGAGTTGTGCCAGCGCACGCTGATCAGCGTAGGCGTGTGATGGGTAGCCAAGGCCACTTGTTCCGGCGAGCCGTAAACTCCGAAAGACTCATCGAACAGGCAAAGGCCATACAGGTTCGGATAGTCATCGAGGCTGTAGCGCACCACCAGGTCGACACTCGCGTCCTGATGCAGATCGATCACTTCGCAATGGGTGTCCAGGCGCAGGCTGATGTTGGGGTGTCGAGCATAGAATCGGCCCAGGCGCGGCACCAGCCACAGGGCGGCGAAGGCGGCGGTGGTGGAGATCGTCAGGTTCGTGCCGCTGCGGTGCGGACGCAGGGTGTCGACGCTTTGCGCCACTTCCAGCAAGGCGCCGTGCAGGCTGTGGAACAGCCGTTCGCCACCTTCGGTCAGGCGCACCTGGCGTGGCAAGCGTTCGAATAGCGCCACACCTAGCCAACTCTCGAGCGAGCGGATCTGGTGAGACACCGCCGTCGGTGTCACTGAAAGCTCCTCGGCGGCGGCCTTGAAACTCAGCAGGCGCGAGGCGGATTCGAAAGCGCGCAGGGCGGTCAATGGCAATGAGGCAAACATGATATCTCCATGGATGAAATAGATTCATCCGGACTGACTTTTGTTCAGTTGTAGTGGGCAGCAGTGAGTTACAAGCTGCAAGCCACCCGCAATTTGAGTTTAGTCCCAAGGAGAGTCAGATGAGCACAGTTCTTGCGATTCATGCCAGTCCACGAGGGGATCGTTCGCACTCCCGGCGTTTGGCGGAAGTGTTTCTGTCGGCCTGGCAGGCCCGTCACCCGCAATCGAAGCTGACCCGCCGCGAAGTCGGCCGAGCGTTGATCCCACCGGTCAACGAAGCGTTCGTGGCCGCCGCGTTCTATCCCGAACCCGACGCGCGGCCCCTGTCGATGCAAGCGGATCTGGCATTCAGCGACACGCTGGTCGGCGAGTTGCTCGGGCATGACGTGCTGGTGATTTCCACGCCGATGCACAATTTCAGCGTGCCCAGCGGCTTGAAAGCCTGGATCGACCAGATCGTGCGGCTCGGGCTGACCTTCAATCACACCCTGGATAACGGCATCGCGCAGTACGAGCCACTGGTGCAGGGTAAAAAGGCCTTGATCGTGACCAGTCGCGGCGGCTTCGGCTTCGGTCCGGGCGGCGAGCTGGAGGCGATGAACCATGCCGATACGCTGCTGCGCACGGCACTGGGATTCATCGGCATCACCGATGTCACGGTGGTCGCCGCCGAAGGCGAAGAGTCCGAGGCGCGCACGTTCCAGGTCTCCGCCGCCGAAGCAGAGCAGCGCTTACTGGCGCTGGCCAGGGAGTTCTAGATGGCCTGGCTGTTTTTGCTGATCGCCGCCGGGTTCGAAGTGACCTTCGCCATGGGCATGAAGTACGCCGAGGGCTTTACCCGGCTCTGGCCCTCGCTGATGACCATCGTGGCCGCGGTGGGCGGGATTTATTTTTTGACCCTGGCCATGCGCGAGTTGCCGGTGAGCATCGCCTACCCGATCTGGACCGCCATCGGTTCCCTGGGCACGGTGTTTCTCGGCTTTGCCTTGCTCGGTGAGAGCCTGACCGCGGTCAAGCTGCTGTCGGTCGGGCTGATCGTGGCAGGTGTGGTGGGACTGAAGTAGGGCAGATGTCCTAGACTGGTCGTCGGTTTGTCATGTTCGCTGGCGAAGCTTGGCGGATGTCTTGCATCCGCCATGCATCACCTCACGATCACAAGGATGTCTCGCCCATGTCGCAAGGTTCGGCCACGCGTTACCCATTGGTGCTGGTCCCGGGAATGCTCGGGTTCATCCGTTTGGTGCTTTATCCGTACTGGTACGGGATCGCCGAGGCATTGCGCCGTGGTGGTGCGGTGGTGTTTGCGGTGCAGGTTTCGCCGCTCAACTCCGATGATGTGCGCGGTGAGCAACTGCTGGCGCGGATCGAGGAGATTCTGCGCGAGACCGGTGCCGGGAAGGTCAACCTGATTGGCCACAGCCAGGGGTCGCTGACCGCCCGCTACGCAGCAGCCAAACGCCCGGATCTGATCGCCTCGGTGACCTCGGTGGCGGGGCCCAATCATGGTTCGGAACTGGCGGACTATCTGCACAAGCACTATCCGCATGACAGTGCCATGGGGCGGCTGGTGACCTTTTTGATACGGTGCGTCGCGGCGCTGATGAGCCTGCTGGAAACCGGTTACCGTGGACCAAAGTTGCCGGTGGATATCCATGCCTCTCATCATTCGCTCACCACGGAGGGCGTGGCGCTGTTCAATCAACGTTATCCACAGGGGCTGCCCGAAACCTGGGGCGGGCAAGGGCCGGAACAGGTGAACGGCGTGCGTTACTATTCCTGGTCCGGGACCTTGCAGCCGGGCAAGACCGATCGCGGGCGCAACCTGTTGGACGGCACCAACCGCAGTTGTCGTTTGTTTGCCAGGACCTTCGTTCGCGAGGCCGGGCATTGCGACGGGATGGTCGGGCGGTATTCCTCGCACCTGGGGACGGTGATTGGCGACGAGTATCCGCTGGACCATTTCGACATCGTCAATCAGTCGCTGGGGCTGGTGGGGAAGGGGGCGGAGCCGATCCGGTTGTTTGTCGAGCATGCGGCTCGGTTAAAGGCTGCCGGTTTATAAGATCAAAATCAAAAGATCGCAGCCTGCGGCAGCTCCTACAGGGGGAATGCGTTCCCGCAGGCTGCGATCTTTTTGGCTCAGGCAACGCTGACCTTGCGGCCTAACACGGTGGTCCAGCGCTCGGAAAGAATCACCCCGCCCAACGTCAACATCCCGCCCACCAGGTGATAAAGCGCCAACTGCTCATGCAACACCACCGCCGCAATCAGCGCGGTAATCAACGGCAGTAAATTGAAGAACAGCGTGGTCCGGCTCGGCCCCAAACGTACCACGGCCTGCATCCACGCCAGCGGTGCGACCATCGAGGCCAGCAGGCAGGCGTAAAGCACCAAGGGAATGTTCTGCAAGGTCAGGCCGGTTTTCGGTGAGGCGAGAAACAGCGGAAACAACACCACCACCGCGACTAGCACCTGCAAGTACAGCAGCACCAATGGCGGCAAGCGCAGCTGCCATTTTTTCAGCAAGGTGCTGTAGATCGCGTAGGCCAGGGTGGCGATCAGCATCATCGCGTCGCCCAGGTTCACCCCGTGTTCCAGCAGCACGCCCAGGCTACCGGACGAGACGACCACCAATACCCCGGCAAACGACAGCACCGCACCGGCCAATGCGCCGATGGTCAGGCGTTGGCCGAGGCTGATGATCGCCATGGCCAGCGACATCAAAGGCATCAACGACAGGATGATGCCCATGTTGGTGGCGGAGGTCAGGCTCGCGGCGAAATACGCCAGGCTTTGGTAAACCGCCATGCCGAGCACGCCGAGGACAAAGATCTTTCCCAGGTTCGGGCGAATAGCCGGCCAGTGGGCAATCACCGGTTTGAGCATGAAGGGCGTGAACAACAAGCCGGCCAGCAGCCAGCGGTAGAATCCGATCTCGGCGGGGAATATCGCCCCGGCCGACATTTTGGTGATGACGGTGTTGCCGGCCCAGATGAAAATGGCCAGCAGGGGATAAGCGTATTGCATGGGGAAAACCAGAACGTTGATAAGGGGTAATTATCCCTTGTCTGGTTACAGGCCTATACTTCAATACAGACAACCGACCGCCAATTCCGGACAGCATGACCAGTAAACACATCGACCTGCTGGATTTCAGCGAGTTACCCGCCCCGGTGTACTTCCGCTACGCCGATTTCGATGCCCATCGCTTTGCCTCGGCGCATCGGCACCCGTGGGGCACGCTGGAGTATTCGGCCCATGGCGTACTGCACATGGAAATCGGCGGCAGTCGCTTCATGTCACCACCGCAATACGCCGTGTGGGTGCCCCCCGAGACCGAGCACAGCTTCTACAGCAACCAGCCGATCAATTATCGCGCAGTCTGCCTGGCGCCCACCCTTTGCGCTGATCTGCCACAAGAGGCTTGCACACTGGCCATCAGCGACATCCTCAAGGCAATTCTCAAGGACTTTGCCGCCCGGGACGTGAAGATCCCCAAGCAGGCCGCGGACCAGCGCCTGGCCCAGGTGTTGGTGGATCAACTGCAGCAAGCACCGGTGCATGAGTGTTATCTGCCCTATGCCAGCAGTAGCCGATTGCTTGGAGTCCTTGAGGCACTGCAAGCCGAGCCTGGGGATAACCGGCCACTGGCGGACTGGGCCGCGCAGATTCATGTCAGCGAACGCACGCTGGCGCGGCAGTTTGTCCGCGAGTTGGGCATGAGTTTCGGTGAGTGGCGCCAACGCCTGCGCTTTCTGACGGCGATCGAGGCGCTGGACAGTCACCGCAGCATTCAGGACGTCGCCTTCGACCTGGGCTACAGCACCGGCTCGGCGTTCATCGCCATGTTCCAGCGCCAGGCCGGGTGTACGCCGGAGCAGTATCGACGCAGCCACCTGGAGACAGGATGAAGGTGTTACAGGTGTTGTCTACACTCCAGTGCAAGACCGTTCCCCCTCGGTGCGGTGACAAGGAGAACACTCCATGACGATGTTGCGCGCCCCTTTGCTGCTGATCGGTTTGCTCCTGTGTTCCCAAGGTTTTGCCGCCACTGACCAACAGAACAAGATGACCACCTGCAACGCCGACGCCACGGCCAAAAGCCTCAAGGGCGATGAGCGCAAACTCTTCATGAGCAATTGCCTCAAGGCGACACCGGCGGCCACTGAAGCCGTCCCTGCCTTGACGCCACAGCAGGAGAAAATGAAAACCTGCAATGCCGACGCCACGACCAAGGCCCTCAAGGGCGATGAGCGCAAGGCGTTCATGAGTGATTGCCTGAAGAAAAAATAAACACTGGGCCGGGAATGCGAGCAGCGCAAATAACCGATCACTCTCCGACAAAGGTCGACCCACACATTCCCTAGTGCTGCCATCGGATCGCTGGCAGACTGCCAATCCTTTTACGCCGTTCGTTTTGAGGCTGTATGCCAACGTTTTCTCAACGTCATGTGTTGCTGGTCATTAGCTGGGTCATCATCTTTGGCGGGCTGCTGCTGGTGATCCCGCTGCGGTTGTTGCCCAGCCTGCTGGCCGGGTTGCTGGTGTTCGAACTGGTCAACATGCTCACCCCGCAATTGCAGCGGCTGATCGAAGGCCGGCGTGCGCGGTGGCTGGCGGTGGCGTTGCTGGGCACATTGGTGGTCAGCGCGTTGACGCTGATTTTCGCCGGTGCCATCAGCTTTCTGTTGCACGAAGCGGAAAACCCCGGGGCTTCCCTCGACAAGTTCATGGGCGTGGTCGATCGCGCGCGCGGGCAATTGCCGCCGTTCATCGATGCCTATCTGCCCGCCAGTGCAGCGGAGTTTCGCGTGGCGATCGGCGAGTGGGTGAGCAAGCACCTCAGTGACTTGCAGTTGGTGGGCAAGGATGCGGCGCACATGTTCGTGACGTTGCTGATCGGCATGGTGCTCGGGGCGATCATTGCCCTGCAACGCATCCCGGACCTGACCAAACGCAAACCGCTGGCCGCGGCCCTGTTCGACCGCCTGCACCTGCTGGTGCAGGCGTTTCGCAACATCGTGTTCGCGCAGATCAAGATTTCCCTGCTCAACACCTTCTTTACCGGGATTTTCCTCGCGGTGGTGCTGCCGATGTTCGGCATCAAGCTGCCCCTGACCAAGACCCTGATCGTGCTGACCTTCCTGCTCGGCCTGTTGCCGGTGATCGGCAACCTGATGTCCAACACCCTGATCACGATCGTCGGCCTGTCGCTGTCGATCTGGGTGGCGCTGGCCGCGCTGGGCTACCTGATAGTCATCCACAAGCTCGAGTATTTTCTCAACGCGCGGATCGTCGGTGGGCAGATCAGTGCCAAGTCGTGGGAGTTGCTCCTGGCAATGCTGGTGTTCGAAGCCGCGTTCGGCCTGCCGGGGGTGGTGGCAGGGCCGATTTATTATGCGTACCTGAAGAGCGAGTTGAAGCAGGTGGGGATGGTTTGATCCGTTGGATCTTTGTTGCCTGAGCTGGCCCCTTCGCGAGCAAGCCCGCTCCCACATTCAACCGTATTCCGTCTGGAGGAACTCGGTTGAATGTGGGAGCGGGCTTGCTCGCGAAGGGCGCACCGCTGAAATTGGATCAGCCCATCGAACCGTAACGCTTGGCCGCCTCAATCGCCAGACCACTGCCGATGCTGCCAAAGATATTCCCTTCCACATGCCGCGCATTCGGCAACATCGCCGAGACGCTGTTGCGCAGCGCCGGAATACCACTCGAACCCCCAGTAAAAAACACCGTGTCCACCTGATCGACCCGCACATCGGCGTCGGTCAGCAGCTGGGTGACGCTATTGCGCACGCGTTCGAGCAGGTTATCGATGGCCGATTCGAACAGGGCACGGCTGAGCTCCACGCTCAAGCCGGCTTCGATGCGATCCAGCGGTACGTGGCGGTGGTCTGCATGGGTCAGCTGGATCTTGGTCTCTTCGACTTCCATGGCCAGCCAGTGCCCGGCGCGCTGTTCGATCAGCTTGAACAGGCGATCGATGCCGCCGGTGTCTTCGATGTCGTAGCGCATGCTGCCCAGGGCCAGCTGTGACTTCTGCGAATACACCGAGTTGATGGTGTGCCAGGTCGCCAGGTTCATGTGGTGGCTGGTGGGCATGTAGGCGCCGCTCTTCATCCGGCTGCCGTAGCCGAACAGTGGCATCAGGCCTTGGAGGCTCAGTTGCTTGTCGAAATCGGTCCCGCCGATGTGCACGCCGCCGGTGGCGAGGATGTCATCCTGGCGGTTATCCATGCCCCGACGCTGCGGCGACAGACGCACCAGCGAGAAGTCGGAAGTACCACCGCCGATGTCGACGATCAGTACCAGCTCTTCCTTCTCGATGGTCGACTCATAGTCGAACGCGGCGGCAATCGGTTCGTACTGGAAGGAGACTTCCTTGAAGCCGATCTTGCGCGCGACGTCCACCAGGGTGTCTTCGGCCTCTTTGTCGGCCATCGGGTCATCGTCGACAAAAAACACCGGACGGCCCAGCACCACTTCTTCGAATTCCCGACCGGCGGCGGTTTCGGCACGGCTCTTGAGCTGGCCGATGAACAGGCCGAGCAGGTCCTTGAACGGCATCGCCGTGCCCAGGACGCTGGTGTCGTGCTTGATCAGCTTGGAGCCCAGCAAGCTCTTGAGCGAGCGCATCAACCGCCCTTCATAACCTTCCAGGTACTCGTGCAGCGCCAGCCGGCCGTACACCGGGCGGCGTTCTTCGATGTTGAAGAAGACCACCGAAGGCAGGGTGATCTTGTCGTCCTCCAGCGCGATCAGCGTTTCCATGCCGGGGCGCAGCCAGCCGACGGTGGAGTTTGACGTGCCAAAGTCGATGCCCACGGCACGGGCTGGAGATGCGTTGTTCATGTCTTTGCGGTTCCGGTTAAAAAACGGCCGCGCAGTGTATGTCAGTGCGCGACAGATTCGAAGGCCGACTATCTGCTAATTCCGGGAAACAATGTCTTGAAAGATGGCTCAACACCCCCAAACTACCCTGCATCAAGCTGGTAGCCGCGGAGCACCCGTAAGTCGCACCGCCCGCTGCCGATAAACTTCTTACGCGCCGCCCGGTCACAACCTTGAGATCGGTCTAACCTTGTGCTGCAAACACGTGCATGCTGGGGCAGGTGGCGCGATTTCGATAACGGATGGTGATTCCCGCGATGGACTTCAAAGACTATTACAAGATTCTCGGCGTGGAGCCGACAGCAGACGACAAGGCGATCAAGGCGGCCTATCGCAAGCTGGCGCGTAAATACCACCCCGATGTCAGCAAGGAAAAGGACGCCGAAGCCAAGTTCAAGGACGCCTCTGAAGCCTATGAGGCGTTGAAAAGCGCTGACAAACGCGCCGAATACGATGAATTGCGCCGCTATGGTCAGCATGGTCAACCGTTCCAGGGACCACCGGGCTGGCAGAGCCGTGGCGGTTTTGGCGGCGGTGGCCAGGACACCGGTGACTTCTCGGATTTCTTCAGCTCGATCTTTGGTAATCGTGGCCCTGGCTTCGGCGGGGCGGAATCACGTCGCAGCACCGGACGCCGAGGGCAAGACGTGGAGATGGAACTGGGCGTTTTTCTCGAAGAAACCCTGTCGACCGAGTCGAAGAAGGTCACCTTCCAGGTGCCGCAGTACAACCCGGCCGGCCAGCATGTGAGCAACACCAGCAAAAGCCTGAACGTGAAGATCCCGGCGGGTGTGACCGATGGTGAACGCATTCGCCTCAAGGGCCAGGGCGCTCCGGGAGTCGGCGGTGGTGCCAATGGCGACCTGTACCTGACCATTCGCTTTGCGCCACACCCGAAATTCGACGTCGAAGGCGAGAACCTGATCATCACCTTGCCCTTGGCACCGTGGGAACTGGCGCTGGGCACCGAAGTCGCCGTGCCGACCCTGACCGGCAAGATCAACCTCAAGGTCCCGGCGGGCAGCCAGAACGGCCAACGCATGCGCGCCAAGGGCCACGGTCTGATGAACAAGGCCGGCGAACGCGGTTACCTGTTCATCCAGTTCAAGGCCGTGATGCCCAAGGCCGCAGACGATGACGTCAAGGCGTTGTGGCAGGAACTGGCCAAGAAAGCCGCTTTCAACCCGCGAGAAAACTTCTGAACCCAGCGACGGAGTAGCCCATCATGAGCAGCCCCCTGATCGTTCAACTGGACCTGGCAGAATTCTGTGAGGCGACCGACCTGTCGGACGTCTACGTGATCGAAATCGTCGAACACGGCATCCTCGAACCTCAGGGCGGGCAGCCCAAGGACTGGCGCTTCACCGATTACGAACTGACCCTGGCCAGACGCGCCGCCAAGCTGCGGCGCGATCTGGAACTGGAATGGGAAGGGGTTGCGCTGGCGCTGGATTTGCTCGAGGAGGTCCAGCAATTGCGGGCGGAGAACCGGATGTTGAGGCAGCGGTTGGGGCGGTTGGTGGTGGAGTAGTTTGCCTTCGGGGTCTTCGTTGTTTGCTCCTAATTCTGGCTTCTAAAATATTTGCTGAGTTTTTGCAGGCTCACTGGTTGCTGCCGGCGTTTCAAATGCTTACTAAGGTCCGCTAGCTCCACTAGCTCCACACCATCACGACCTACATCAACTCCTTTTTCAATTTGATCTGGAGGAGTAGGAAGAGGGCGGGTGACAGGGTTAAAATAGGTGTTTAGTGGTCCTTGACGATCAATTGGAACATTCCGTGTTGCAGGGTTCGTCGGCTTAAGAGATCTATTTAAGGGGGGACCAGGCAAGGCGGGAGGGACTGAGGGCAGCGGCAAGCTAATTTCAGTGAGGACTTGAGGCGATTTACCTATAGGAATCAGCTCGACCGTAGAAGACGTACGTCTTGGAGGTGTTAAAACCAGTCGGTTGGTTGATCCCGCGAAAAAGTTTGTTATATTTCCCCACCACTTCGAGGGGTTAAAATGCCCCGTCGGATCCGACCCCATCACCGGTTCCCCTTCACAATACATATACGCATTCAACCCACCCGCCCCAAACGGACTCCAACTGTCCGGGCTATGAAAGCGCATCAACCGAGGGTTATAGACCCGATAACCATTGCCCAGAAAGTACCAACGGGATGCCTCGCGCAATTCACCATTAAACCCCAGGCCCGACACAACCTCATGTTCGGCTGACTGATGCCCATAAGCGGAATACGCCATGGGATTGTTTCTGCCACTGACAATTTCGCTGAACACCGAGTTTTGCTGATCGGTGGCTAACAGGACGGTACGTTGCTGTTTGGGGGTATCGAGATTTGAGCGGCTCATGAAGAAACCTTCCCTGGTTGCGCTTGAGGGATATTCGTCTTCTTTCTACTCGCTATGACCGGGATGGGGAACTGGCAGATCTGATAGTGCCCCGCTCCCGTAGGAGCTGCCGCAGGCTGCGATCTTTTGATTTTGCCGTTGCATTTTGGCGGCTGATAGAACGTTGAAGATCAAAAGATCGCAGCCTGCGGCAGCTCCTACAGGGGATTGCGTGGCAGCACTACAGTGAATAACGTGCCATCGGCCTCGTTGGAACTGACTTCTATCGTTCCCTGATGCGCATCCACCACTTCCTTGACGATAAATAACCCCAGGCCCAGGCTGGTCGACGGCTGGCCAAGCTCTTCGTCGGCGCTGCGCACCAGTGGATCGAAGATCGTGCCGATGGCGTTCGCGGGAATCGGCGCTCCGTAGTTATGGACCGTTATGCGAACCGCGGCGGGCTCGCCGTTGAGCGTGACCGTCACATCACGTTTGTTCGCACCGTGCTGCAACGCATTGCCAATCAGGTTTTGCAGCAACTGACCCAGCCTCCCGGCATCCCAGACCCCTCGAGTATCTCCCTCTACCCTGACCGTTGGATCGCACTCCGGGTTACCGGCGCAGGCTTCGGCAATCGCCGCGTGTGCGGCATCGGCAAGGTCCATGGGCTTGGGATCGATTGGCAGGCTCTTGCCCAGTCGACTGCGTACCAGCTCCAGTAGATCGCTGACCATCACCGCCATGTGCCGGGCACTGCGCGTAATGTTGTTCGCGCAGGTCAGCGCATCGCCTTCCAGCGTGGTTTTACGCATCAGCAATTCAGTGGACATGCTCACCGCTTGCAACGGCGCGCGCAGGTCGTGGCCGAGTATCGCCAGGAAGATATCCCGCGAGCGGTTCACCTGTTCGGCATAGGCGGCCGTGGATTCGGCGAGTGCTTCATCGATGGCTTCGTTGAAGCGGATCATGTCCTGGAAATAGGTCAGGTCCGGTGATTCCAGGCTGTCGACCCACAGGCGAATCACACAGGCCCGCAGGTGGCGGAATTCGCTGGTCATCTGCACCAGGTCGAAACCCACGGTATGCCGTAGCTCGCCATGGCTGGCACCGGCTTCGTCCAGGCTCGGGGTTTTCTCGGCGCCTTCACCCTTGGCCTTGGCCAGCTGTTCGCTGGCGGTTTGCGCGGTGGTCATGTCACGCGCGGCGGCCAACAGAATCGCCTTGGCATGGTCGCGCAAGGCTGCACTGTCCATGTTTTCGGCCGCCGGCGTGATGGTACTGGCGAACTGTTCCCATTCATCAACGATACGGTCCACGTGTTGCCTGATGAAGTCGGGGAGGCGCATGACCGGTTTCCTGCTGGGAATGTAGGGGGGATCTTAGCCTCTTTACCGCCGGGCAAAAACTACCGCTGAGGGATGGATCAGGTCCGGGGGCGATAGGGTGGTACCTATTTATTTTTCCGGTTCTCGAATTCGATCTTGTCCTGGGTCTTTTCTGGGTTGTTCCAGCAGGATTTTAATCTTTTGTTTTAGAGGCGGTTGAATAAGCTGGGGCACTACTAATCGCATAAGGATTTGCGAAAATGACTGTACTTCATTCGGATTATTTCGCTGAGAAAGTGGCAGCCCTGATAAAAAATGCTCCGGTTTCAAGGCTGGCGTCGATAACGCAACTGAAGCCCGGTTTCCCGGACTGGTACATCAAGGCATCGGCGATTGATCGTCAATACTTGCAACAACTCATACAGGAGCGCTGGCGTTTACAGGATGTTGTTTCTGATGCGGTCGGTAATCTGCAAACCGACATCAATGAGTTTGCCAAGCCCTTACTGACCCAAGCCCTCAGCGACGAGCTGAACTTCGAACTGGATGTCAG
Organism: Pseudomonas sp. YuFO20; assembly: GCF_035064975.1. Taxonomy (NCBI): domain Bacteria; kingdom Pseudomonadati; phylum Pseudomonadota; class Gammaproteobacteria; order Pseudomonadales; family Pseudomonadaceae; genus Pseudomonas; species Pseudomonas sp. YuFO20. The sequence continues at coordinate 67,305 of NZ_JAXDEO010000017.1, read as the reverse complement.
CACGACTTCATTGCGCCTCTATGTTCCCGCCCCGCTCGGCATTGGCATCGACACCCAGGCCAGCCGGCTCAGGCAATCGTCGTTGCTGGAAGCCGCCCTACATAACTTCGAGTTGTCTGAAACCCTCGAAGGCGCCTTTCGCGACGGTTCAGGCATTTTCATCAAAGACTCTGAGGGGGAACTTCAGCGCCATGAATGCAGTGTCGAAAAGTTCACCGCGTTGTGTCGCAAACTCGATATCGGCGCGCAGTATCAGCAACACATCAAGTCTCTGCTCAAGCCAGCTGTCACTGCTGATCGACAACTACTTGAACAACGGTTCATGGCCCATGAAAGGGCTGCTTTCAGTGAGTCCATGCTCATTGCGCTATTAAAAAACGATATCGACTCCTATACCTTCGGAAAACTGATCGAGCTGCGGGATGACCAGGACAGCATCCTGTACCAGGGCCGGCCATTGCACTGTCACCGGCTCTCATTGTTGGGCGCGCGGCTGACGGGCATTGTGCTGTTCAGTGCGCTGGCCGATCCCACGCTAATAAAACAGGCTATCGAGGAGCTGGTTCCGGAGCAGCTGCAACACCTGATCGACTGGTCTCGTCGCCTGAAAATTTTGCCGGGGTATGAATTTGACCAGTTCAAGACACTCCAGGCCTTTTTTGCCAATGGCCCGACCGGGGTGGTCGAGGAAATGGTTCGCCGTAACGATATCCATGAACAAAGTCGGCTGGACGGGACATTGATCGCCTACATCCCCGGCGACCCGGATCATCCGCTCAGGCAATACGACTCTTTCACCGACTTCATGAAGGAACTGACGAGCCAGTTGCGCTCGGCGCAGTACCAGGAGTTTTTCAGTCGGTTCGTGCCGCACAAGGACAAAGGGCGCTTCTTTGCACGGGTCAACGAGCGCTTCAGCACCTTTACCTGGACACAGCGCGAGCCGCTGGACATGGGCCCGTGGTGGCGCGAGACCGCCGTCGAGAACCCGGATGCCGAACCCATCACCAACCTGATCGAAGGCGATTTCTGGGGGCATTTCTGTGCCTGGCGCAGAGACAAGGCGATTGCCGATGCGCGACAGATCGCCGTGCCCACGGGCGATGAAGACGCCACCGCGCGCTGGAAACGCCTGACCAGTTACCTGGACATCGGTTGGAACCTGTTCAACTTCGGCGCCATGTTGGTGCCGGGATTAGGCGAAGCCGTGCTGGCGGTAATGGTTGGGCAAATGATGCTTGAGACCCTGGAGGGAATCGAAGACTGGAGCAAAGGCGACAAGGACGAGGCCGCGTCTCATCTCACCGCGGTTCTGATCAATTTTGCTCAACTGGCACTCATGGGCGCCGGGCATGTGCTACCGGGCGGCACGCCGGTGGCGGTCAAAGTGTCGCCTTTTATCGACCAACTGAAAAAGGTCGAGCTGCCTGATGGCAAAACCCGTCTGTGGAACCCTGATCTGAGTCCCTACGACCACAAAGTGTCGTTGCCCAACGACTCCAAACCCAACGAACGAGGACTGCATCGACACAACGGCCAGGACATCCTGGCACTGGGTGGCAGGCATCTTGAGGTCAAGGAAGATCCGCAGACCGGTCAACCGCGACTCAGGCACCCGAACCGGCCGACAGCCTATCAGCCAAGAGTGGAACATAACGGTGCCGGTGCCTGGCACACCGAGCTCGATCGCCCGGTCGAGTGGGACAAGACCGAACTGATGCGGCGTCTGGGCCCTTCTGTCGATGCATTTTCCGATCAGACGCTGGAACAGATCCGTATCGCCAGCGGTGTCCAGGAAGATGTGCTGCGCAAGCTGCAAGTAGAGACACAGCCGCCACCGGCGTTGTTGGCCGACACCCTCAAGCGCTTCAAGGCGTATGCCGATGTGCGCACGCTGGTGGATCAAATACGGCTCAATCAGGTCGCGCCGCAATGGGCGGATCACCTGCCACCCTTGATGACAGAATTGCCGCGATGGCCCGAGTACAAAGCCATCGAGCTGTTCCGCGGGCCGGAGTTGTGGGGCGATTCCATCGTGCACGGCAACCAGAAAACTGTGCCTGCACACCGCGTGAAGCTGACTTTTGCGCAATTGAAGGCCGGCGAATTATCTGATCGCGTGCTGGACGCTTTCAGCGAAGAGGAGATCCAGCAGGTACTCGGTCGGGATATCGGCGAAGACAGGCAGGTGCAAATCGATGCCTTGCAGGAACGCCTGGCCATGTATTCAGAGGAGCAGAAAAAGCGACTCTTCGAGTCATTCTACAAGCACGCAGAGGTCGGGACCGACGCTAACGTGGCCTGGCTTCAGGACGCATTCCCGCAACTGCCGACCAGTGTCGCCAGGGAGCTGTTGGCGCAAGCCTCGCCAGAGGAACTGGCGGTGATGGCCGAGCGCAAGCGCGTACCGTTGCATCTCAAACATCAGGCTCGGGCGGCGTTGCTGGAGGTGCGGCTGAACCGCGCTTATGAGGGGCTTTTCCACGATGAACTGCAAAACCCGGACACTGAGCGCCTGGTTCTGCGAACGCTTGAGTCGCTGCCGGGCTGGTCTGCAGACGTGCGTATCGAGGTGCGCAACGGTACCGCGACAGGCGCGCTGGATGACAGTATCGGCGCGGCTGACGCCCCCATCCGCAAGGTGCTGGTCAAGAACGAAGAGGGTCTGTATGAGGCGCGCAATGCAGACGATCATGAGCTTCACGGCCCGGATGACTTCTTTGCCGCTGCCCTGCATGCCTTGCCCGATGCCGAACGCGAAGCGCTGGGCTATCAGATCAATCAATGGGAAACCCTCAAGCAATCCGTTCTGCGTTCTCCACTGAGCCACGACAGGTTCAGGTCGATCCTGGCGGACAATCCTTTGCGAAAACCGAAGTACGATCCCGATACCATGAAGTTGCGGGGGGGTATGCAAGGCTTCTCCCAACAACTTCGTCGAGTCGGCGGCCACCTGACTGCGCAAGAACGGCTCCAGTCGCTTCGCCCCGGCTGGAGCGAAACCGACATTCAAACCTTTCTGGAGCACAGCGACAGCGGCAGCACACCCGAGGAGCGAGTGGGGGCTCTTGAAGCCGAGTTCAATCAACTCAACAGCAGCTTTCGACGCTGGCTGGATTCACCCCTCGACTCGTTCAGCCTGAGCGCGGATGGCGTTTCACAATGGCAGTCGCGCAATAGTGTCTACAGGGCGATCAGAAGTTGCTGGCAACGCAACTGCCCCGTGGAGCTCGACGCCATGGGAAACCAGCGTGGATGGATCCTTGATCTAAGCAACATGCCCATGGGGCGGCATCTGGAAACGATGCCCAGGCTGCAAGCCAGTTTTGAGCATGTCACCCAGCTGAATTTGGCTGATACCGGATTGACCGATGCCCATGCCGGGTTTATCGAGCATTTCCCAAGACTGCGTTCCCTGAACATGAACAACAATGGCCTGACCCGCCTGCCAACTGCAGTAGGTCGCATGCAATCGCTGATCGCGCTGTACCTGGGCCACAACCGGATCGAATTGACGGTAGAGGCCGCGAACGCGCTGCGCGACCTCATCCGGCTCGAATCCATCGACCTGCGGGGCAATCCTCTGGGCCGGGTGCCGGACATCGGTCGTATGCCTTTGCTGCACACGTTGATCCTGGCGGACACCGGGATCAATACCTGGCCCGCGGGCCTGTTTTCCTTGCCGCGTTTGCGGCATTTGTTCGTGAACCTGCAGCGCAATGTCATCAGCGTTGTGCCTGAGGTGGTACCCGGTTCCGGGGAGGCGGAGTTGCTGGCGAGGACGTTGTTGAACCGAGAGCCGGAGTGGCTATCGCCAGAAAACCTGAATCAGCTCAGGGATTACACCCACTCCGTGGGCCTGGACCCTGATCGGCCTTATCCGTCCCGTGGCGTGCGCGACAGTCTCGACTGGGAGGCAGGCATGACGCGAGCGCAATGGGTTGACCGCCAGCCAATATGGAATGAGGTGGAAGATGAGATCGGTTCAGTACCGTTTTTCGATCACATCAGACTGCTCACCCAATCCAGCCACTTTCAAAATGACCGAGCCTTCAGGGTGGATTTGACGGCCAAGCTCTGGCGAATGCTGGAGGCCATGGAAAAGAACAGCGAACTGCGCAAGCAGATTTTCACTATGGCGCGAGAGCCGATCAACTGTGTCGACGCCGGGGCGGCGCTGTTCAATGCCATGGGCCTTGAAGTGCTGATTCACGAAGCCTACGAGCTGGCCAATCCGAGCCTGGTCGAAGCCGAACTGGTGTCGCTGGCCAGGGGCAAATCCCGTCTGGATGAGCTGAGCCGCATCGCCCATAAGGAAATTGCCCGGCGACTGGAGAGCGGTGACAGCTTCATGCGGCTCGATGCGCAAGGAGTGGTCACCGGGTCCATCGATGAAGTCGAGACTCACCTGGCGTACATGACGGATCTCGCCAGTCGACTGGATTTGCCGTGGCAGTCGCGGGACTTGCAATTCAGAGCCCTGTCGGGTGTCACCCAGGCGATGATCGATGATGCCTGCGCCCGTGTGCTGGCGCTGGAGGAGGGCGATCTGCTGCGCGATTCGATTGTCGAACAGCCCTTCTGGGCCTCTTACATCCAGGGTTCCAATCGCGCTGCATTCAAGGTCATCCGGCGTCGACTCGATGCGACGACCGAGTTTTACATGGCGCTGGAGAAACGGGCGACCGAGTCTCTTACCGTGCAGGAAAAAGCCCGGTTGAAAGAGGAAATCAGGGTGCTTGCGGCAGAACTCGGCAAGCCGGAAAGTGCGATCGCCCCCGGATGCGTCATGACCACCGAGGAGTATGAAACGGAAATGAACCTGCTCAATGCGCAGAGGCTGACGTTGCTCAAGACCCTGACCCAACAGGCGATGGACCGGGCAAAACTGCAACGGGTCGAAATCCCTTTCACCGTGAAACCCTGAAGGTTGTCCCGGCATGAAGACTGACGACCTTCGTGCCGGCCCACCAAGTCGTACATAAGGATATGTACCATGCGAAGCAACCACCAAAGCACCCCGGAAACGGCGGTGCAGTCACCGACTGGTGATCAACAAAGTGTCCACGCCGATTTCATCACCCAGACCATCCCGGCCTGGTTGGTGAACGCCTCGCCTGAGCGGCGAGAGGTAGCAAAAAACGCTCCGGTCATGTTTCCCCAATGGTATCTGGCGGCATCCGAGGCGCAGCGTCGGGCCCTGAGCGCGAGTTTCGAGACCAGTATGGCGTCCCAGAGCCTGCTTGATAAAACTATGTCGGGGATGCAAGACATCAACACCTTCGCCGAACCCTTGTTGGTCAATGCGCTCAAGGACCGGCTCGCTGTGGAACTGGACGTCAGCAAGACGTTTGTGCAACTGAAAAAGCCCCTGGAGCTAGGTGTTTTCAGATACGAGGCCGGTACGTTCGAGGTGTTGACTCTGCCGCTGCTGCAAGCGGCGATGCACAACTTCGAAGAGGATGAGTGTGCGGCCGGTCACTTTCATTCCTCCTCGGGTTTTGTTGCTGAGTCGACGCCAGGCGAACTCGCCAAGGTGACCACCGCCCTGACGGTGGTGCAGTTTCTGACGCTGTGTCGGGAACTGGATATCGGGGCGAAGTATCAGGCTTACCTGACGGACTTTTTGCAACCGGCAAATCCGCTGGCAGTGGCGCATCTGCGTGAACAGTTTGTGACCAGCCAAAAAGATGCGATGAGGGCTGCTGCCGAGCTGGCCTTGCTGAAAAACGACATTGAGCCCAAGGATTACGCAATGATCCTGTCGGTCATCAGCGGGGAGATGAGCCCCGAGGTGGACGGCAAACCAGTGTGGTTTCGTGACCTGGGGCTGATGAAGAAAAAGATGACGGGCTGTGTCCTTTTTCTCATCAGCGAAAAATACAAATACTCCGATGAAATGATTCTTTACGTGCCCCATGATCCGGAGCATCCGCTCAAACGCTACAAGGCTCATGAGATGGATACGGAGCTCAAGCGCCAGTTCACGGCCCGGGATGCTTCAAATTCCGGGGACGACGGTTCGACTGAATACCAACGCTTTTTCAGCCAGTTCGTGGCCTATGCCGATCGCCCTTATTACTTCAGTCAGTTCACCCATAAGGCCAAAGACGCGCTGGCGGATCCGCAGGCCGCGCTGCGATCTCCCTGGCTGAAAGGGTTTGATGCGATCAATCCGTTTTCTGTGTTGTACGCACCCAAGGAGTTGCCACCGGAAAAAACGCCGAAACAGGAACCGATTGAAGACCCCTACACGCGTACTTCGAGTTTTTCCCAGCGAGGGTTGTGGGGCCCCAATGGTGACCTATGGGGTGAGCTCTTTGAGAAGAGCCGTGACAAGATCCTGGCCGATGCCCGTCACTACGCGGTCCCCTCCGCGGATGTGGATGCCAGTGTACGGGCGCAGGAAATGGCGGTATTGCTGGAGGTCGGCATGCTGCTATTGAACGGTGTATCGATGTTCGTTCCGGTGCTGGGCGAAGTCATGATGGGCGTCATGACCGCTCAGCTCATGAACGAGACGTTTGAAGGGCTGATCGAATGGAGCGAGGGTGATCATCGCGCCGCCCTGGCGCATCTGATCGACGTGGCAGAAAACCTTGCGCTGATTGCCGTGATGCATGGCGCGGGCAAAGGCCTCGGCAAGCTGGCAGCCGTCAAGCCCGACCCTTTGGTCGAGGGTTTGCAGCCCGTTACATTGCCGACTGGCAAGCAACGGTTGTGGAAGCCTGACCTCGGGCTTTACAAAGCGCCCCTCAAGCTGGCGGCGGATTCAAAGCCCAACGAGCTGGGCCTGCACCGTCACAACAATCAGGACATCCTGGCGCTGGGCGATGATCATTTTGTCGTCAGGCAGGACGCGGGCGATGGGCAATACCGTATCCAGCACCCGAGCCGCCCGGATGCCTATGCACCACGGCTTGAACATAACGGTGCTGGCGCCTGGACCCACGAGGCCGAAGAACCCTTGAGCTGGGACGGGCCGATCCTGATGCGACGCCTGGGCTATCGTGCGCAGGCGTTCACAGATGCGCAACTGGAACAGGTACGGGTCACCAGTGGCGTGGAGCCCGATCAGCTGCGTCAGCTGCATGTCGAGCAAGGGCGGCCAACTGCGCAGCTGTCCGATACCCTCACGCGCTTTCGAATCGACCGGGACCTCGAAGCCTTCCGGAAACAGATCGGCAGCGATGACCCCCAGGTCTACGCCAAGGCTGATTTGAGCATGCAGTTCAGGGTCATGCGCAGTCAGCAATTGTTGCCCGCTACACCCCCGATCAAAGTCCTGGACAGTCAGTCACAGATCCTCTGGCAAGACCCGATAGTGCAGAGCGAAGGGACACGCAGGCTAACGTTCGTTGTGAGTGATCGGGCGGCGGCGAAGGGCACCGTACTCACCTCGTTGCTGGACATGTTGAATGCGCAAAAGGTCGACATCGAAAGCGTTCCGGGGGCATCGGATCTGACGCTGGATCAGCGGGCCGTTGAGCTGCGCAAGGAAATCGCTCGCACGGTACAGAATAAAAAACGCTCATTGTTCGAGTCCTTGTACCGGGAGCAGGAGGCCAGCGCCGACAGCTCAGTGGAACGAATCAAAGTTTTTTTCCCGCAGTTGCCCGCGATCGTCGTGGAACAGATATTGGAGGGTGCGACTGAGGAAGATCTGCTGGCTTTGGATAAATCCGGGCCTCTGCCTCGCAGCATTTATCAACAAGCCGAATGGGCCCGCCTGGATCTGCGTTTGGCCCATGCGTATGAGGGCCTTTACCTCGAGACTTCATCCGGAGTCGACAGTGAGCGTCTGGCCCTGCGCAGTCTTGAGACGTTATCTGGCTGGCCGAAGGATGTACGCTTCGAGCTGCGCGAGTATGGGCCGCTAGGGACATTGCTGGACGTGATTGGTGCGCCAGAGACACCGACACGCGCGGTACTGGTTGTGGATGAAAACAGCCGGTTCGCCCATTCGTCCTCTACCGATCTTTATGCATCTGTCTTGCAGGCCCTGACGGCACAAGAGCTGCAAGCATTGGGCTACAAGTTGGAAGAGGCTGATCGATTGAAGCTTGCCGTGCAGCAGGCACCCTTGCCGCGAGATCAGTTCAGGGAGGTTCTTCAGTCGCACCGAGTGTTCAAGCCGAGCGTCGAACCGGGCATGAAGTTGCTCGGTGGCGTAGGTCCCTCGCTGCCTTCCGGGCAACAGGTGGCCAGCTTTTTCCGAACGCCGCGGGCGCGGGTGCTCAAGCTGTATCCCGATTTCAATGAGGTCGAGGTCGAAGCCTTCCTGCGGTCACTGGGCGAAGACGTTCGAGGCGGGCTGACTCGACGTGAAGCCGAATACGCGACACTCAAGCAAGAGTTGAATAGCTGGGTTCAAGCCCGTGTTGCGGCACAAAGCAGTCCTGCTGTCGCAGGGCGAATCCCGGGCGGACGAGAGCGTCAGGTCGCCAGCAATATCAAGCGCTGCTGGCGGCGGCAGAGCGGTGCGACGCTGACCATCGACTCTTCCATAGAGCTGCCGTCCTTGAGTTCCCGTTTCCCTCATGTCGAGACGCTGGCGCTGACGAGTACAGGTGCTGGCAACCTCAATGCCTTTCTCAAGGGGTTCACCGGGCTCAAGACGCTGAAGCTGGAGAGAATGTCCTTGCTCAGCGAACTCCCCGAAGCGATCGGTGAGATGAAAGGCCTGACTCGTCTGAGCCTCAGGGGCAGCCGGGTTCGGCTCAATCGACACAATGCTGCGGTGCTCGGAAAATTGAGTGCTCTGGAAGAACTCGATTTGTTGAAAAACCCGTTGGGCCTCCCGCCGGACTTGAGCACGATGCCTCGGCTGAGGAAGGTCAGCCTCAATGGCACGGGTATAGACCTATGGCCTGAGGGAACGAAAAATTTGCCCGACCTGCAAAAGCTTGACCTGCGAAACAACGAGCTGACTGAAGTGCCCCCGGCAATGCTCTCCATGGTGGGGGAGCGGCTGGAAGCGAACGCCAGGGTCAATCGTGTCACGCTGCTTGAGGGCAACCCGTTTACTCGTCAAGGCTGGGAGCAGCTCAAGGATTATCGAGAGCGGCTGCAAGCGCTGAGGCCTGAACTACTGGAAGGGAGTCTTCCCGGCGCATTCCAGGTGCTCGACTCGATGAGCGCCAGAATTCGTCAACTGTACCCTGATTTCGACGAGTTCGAGATTGCCGAATTTCTGCAAACTCATGGGCGCGAGGCAGAGTTCGAACTGGCCCGTCTTGAGAGGGAGTATGGGACCTTGAATCGGCAGTTGTCGGCCTGGGCGTTTTCGGGAGGCGGCGCACTTCGCCGTTACATTCGGGCCGGTGAGGTTCCTGCGGGGCTGTCCGAGCGTGCAGATCGATACATCGCTGCGGAGCGCATTCGCCGGTGCTGGAGGCGGCAAGCCCCGCAAAGGAATGCTCACGACGGAACACCGATGGGTTTTGAGCTTGATCTGAGTCGCCAGACACTCGATAGCGTTCCCGATCTTGAGGCTGATTTCAGCCATGTGGGTTCGCTCAAACTCAACAACATGGGCCTGAGCGTGTCACCAGAGGGATTCCTTGCGCATTTCCGACGTGTGCGCTGGCTGGATCTGTCGAACAACCGCCTGACGGCAATACCCGCGGCGCTGGATGAAATGCATGGGCTGACTCGCTTGTTTCTGCATGACAACCGCATTCGGCTGACCCCCGAGACCGCCCAACTGCTGGCAAGGCGCAGCACACTCCGGGCGTTGAACCTGTCGCGCAACCCTTTGGGCATGATGCCTGACTTCAGCTCGATGACGGATTTGCGCACGCTCTCGTTGAGTTCCACCGATGTTGAGACCTGGCCAGTCGGGCTGGGTGCCCAGCCAATGCTGGATGCCATCGATTTGCGAGACAACCGGATCACGGCATTTCCAGAGTCGGTTATCGCCCCGTCTGCCGGGCAACTTGATCAGGCGGCGCGACTCAACAACCTCACCCTGATTGGTGGCAATCCTTTGTCTGAGGTGGCCCGGCAACAACTGCGCGACTACTGGGCTCGCCTCGAAGGCGAGCGACCTGATTTGTGGGGGGACAGGCGACCGGGCGTCTTCGAGTATCAAGCCCCTGTGGCGCCAGGAGAGGAAGTCGGATCTGACGCCCAGGACCCGGCAGCCCTGCAGCGCTGGATCACAGACCTGACCGCTGAGCAGCTCCCGGCCAGGCAGACCCAATGGCGGTCACTGCTTGCGCAGGAGGGCTCCCGCGGATTCTTCCAGGTGCTGAACAACCTTGAAAATGCCGGTGCTGGCCATGTAGACCTGCAGCGTCGTGTGTGGGAAGTCATCGACAGCATCACCGAAGCCAACCCCGGGTCCGAGGCATTGCGCGCGCAGATGTTCGAGTGGGCTGGACGACCGGCCTGCTGCGATCGTGCGGCGTTGTCGTTCAGTAATCTGGAAATCATGGCAATGGTGTACCGGGCCCGGACGCTGGCATTGGATGGGGAGCAGGGCGCTGCCTTGTTGAAGTTGTCCCGAGGCTTGTTCCGACTCGACGAGGTCGAGAAAATCGCCCTGGCGGATATCACCCGGCGAACGGCGGCGATCAATGCCACGCCGGATTTGTCGGCGGCTGAAAGGACAGCACAAATCGGTCGTCTGGAAGAAGTCGAGATCAAACTGGCCTACCGTTACGGCCTCAAGGATCGGCTCGCCTTGCCGGGGCACGGCAGGTCAGATTCACCCACATGGGTAACGTCACAGCCAGGATGCTGGATGAGGCATACGCCAAGGTCGTGGCGCTGGACGGTTCTGCTGAAGAGTTTCAGTCGCTGGTGGCAAAAGACTTCTGGAAGGACTTCGTGACGAACAAATACCGGCCGCCATTCGAAGCTCAGCGCGAACCTTATCAGGATCGCCTGGCCAATTTGCGAGAAAGCCAGCAGGCTGGGGAATTGTCAGAGGCGCAGTACAAGGCGCAATCCGACGAACTGGACGCTCAGCTCCAGATCGAAGAGGCGGCGCTGATCGAGAAGCTCACTCGCGAGGAGCTGACGAGGCACCCGCTCTGATGTTGCAGCCGTAGCCAACCGACGAACAAAGGCCTGGATCTGCGCAAGCATCCAGGCCTTTTTCTTGGCCCGCTCAACCGATCAGAACAGGAAATAACGCTGGGCCATCGGCAACACATCCGCCGGTTCGCACCACAGCAAAATGCCGTCCGCCTTGACCTGATAAGTCTGCGGATCGACCTCGATCTCTGGCAGGTAATCGTTGTGGATCAGGTCGGTCTTCTGCACCTCGCGGCAACCTTTGACCACGGCGATTTTCTTCTTCAAACTCAGGGCTTCGGCAAGCCCGGCCTCCTGCGCCGCCTGGCTGATAAAGGTCAGGCTGGTGGCGTGCAGCGAGCCGCCATAACTGGCGAACATCGGACGGTAGTGCACAGGTTGCGGCGTTGGAATCGAGGCGTTGGCATCCCCCATCAGGCTGGCCGCGATGGCGCCGCCCTTGAGGATCAGCGTTGGCTTGACCCCGAAGAACGCCGGGCGCCAGAGCACCAGGTCAGCCCATTTACCCACCTCGATCGAGCCCACTTCATGGCTGATGCCATGGGTGATCGCCGGGTTGATCGTGTACTTGGCGATGTAACGTTTGGCGCGGAAGTTGTCGTTGCCTTCACCGTCCTGGGGCAACGGGCCGCGCTGCTTTTTCATCTTGTCGGCGGTTTGCCAGGTGCGCGTGATCACTTCACCGACGCGGCCCATGGCCTGGCTGTCGGAGCTGATCATCGAGAACGCGCCGAGGTCGTGGAGGATGTCTTCGGCGGCGATGGTTTCGCGGCGGATGCGGCTTTCGGCGAAGGCCACGTCCTCGGCAATGCTCGGGTCCAGGTGGTGGCAGACCATCAGCATGTCGAGGTGTTCGTCGATGGTGTTGCGGGTGAACGGCCGGGTCGGGTTGGTCGAACTCGGCAGCACGTTGGCAAAACCGCAGGCCTTGATGATGTCCGGCGCGTGGCCGCCGCCCGCACCTTCGGTGTGGTAGGTGTGGATGGTACGGCCCTTGAAGGCGCCGAGGGTGGTTTCGACGAAGCCCGATTCGTTGAGGGTGTCGGTGTGGATCGCCACCTGCACGTCGTACTGATCGGCGACGCTCAGGCAGTTGTCGATACTGGCCGGGGTGGTGCCCCAGTCTTCGTGGAGCTTGAGGCCAATGGCGCCGGCCTTGACCTGTTCGATCAGCGGCTCGGGCAGGCTGGCGTTGCCCTTGCCGGTCAGGCCGATGTTCATCGGGAAGGCGTCGGCGGCCTGGAGCATGCGCGCCAGGTGCCACGGCCCCGAGGTGCAGGTGGTGGCGTTGGTCCCGGTGGCAGGCCCGGTGCCGCCGCCGATCATGGTGGTGACGCCGCTCATCAGCGCTTCTTCGATCTGCTGCGGGCAGATGAAGTGGATGTGTGTGTCGATGCCGCCGGCGGTGAGGATCATGCCTTCGCCGGCGATCACTTCGGTGCTGGCGCCGATGGCGATGTCGACGTTGGGCTGGATGTCCGGGTTGCCGGCTTTGCCGATGGCGGCGATACGCCCGTCCTTGAGGCCGACGTCCGCCTTGACGATGCCCCAGTGGTCGATGATCAGCGCGTTGGTGATCAGGGTGTCGACCACGTCGGCGGCCAATAGCTGGCTTTGGCCCTGGCCGTCACGGATAACCTTGCCGCCACCGAACTTCACTTCTTCGCCGTAGGTGGTGAAGTCTTTTTCGACTTCGATCCACAGTTCGGTGTCGGCCAGGCGGACCTTGTCACCGACGGTGGGGCCGAACATGTCGGCGTAGGCTTGTCTGGAGATTTTCATGCGCTTGCCTTGGGATTCAATTGATTTCGAGACCGCTCGCGTTGCTCGCTATCGCTGGCAAGCCAGCTCCTACAATTGGCATTCCAACCGGAAATACCGATGAAATGCGATCCCTTGTAGGAGCTGGCTTGCCAGCGAAGGGGCCGGTGCGTGCACTACATAATTCAGAGGTCGCCCATGATCCGCCCGGCAAAGCCGAACACCCGCCGATGCCCGGCCAGGTCGACCAGCTCGACTTCGCGGCTTTGCCCCGGCTCGAAGCGCACGGCGGTGCCGGCGGGAATGTTCAGGCGCATGCCGCGGCTGGCGGCGCGGTCGAAGGTCAGGGCGTCGTTGGTTTCGAAGAAGTGGTAGTGCGAGCCGACCTGGATCGGTCGGTCGCCGCTGTTGGCGACCTTCAAACTGACCGTGCGGCGGCCGACGTTGAGTTCGATGTCGCCGGGCTGGATCTGGTATTCACCGGGAATCATCAATGGGCTCCCTGGAGAATCTTGTAGTAGAGGGCGGTTGGCTTGTAGAGGCCGCTCGGATCGCAGGCGTAGTCGGGAATTTCGCCGGCGCGGGTGTAACCCAGGGCCTTGTAGAAATCCTCGGCAGGGGAGCCGGCCTCGGTATCGAGGTAGAGCATGCCGCGCTTGTGCTGCAGGGCCGCCTGCTCCAGCGCACTCATCAATTGCTGGCCCAGGCCACGGCGCCTGGCGTGCTCGCGCACCAGCAGTTTCTGCACTTCGGCGCGGTTGAGGCCATTGGCTTTCTGGCACAGGGTCAGCTGTACGCTGGCCTGCACCTGCTCGTCCTTGACCACCACCCACAGCAGGACGTTGCCCTTGTTCAGGTTCTCCTGGACTTCATCGAAATAGGCGCGGGCTTGCGTCGCGTCCAGATTCGCCATGAAACCGACACTGGCGCCATAGCCGACGGCGTCGAGCAGCAAATCGATCAAACCCTGACGATAGTGCGCAAAGCTTTCAATGTTGACGCGTCGCAATTGGGCGGCGTTCATCGCGTTACTCCTTGTTGGCGGGCGGCGGTTCGGCGCCAGGATTGAGCATCAGTTGCATGAAGGTCAGGTCCAGCCAGCGACCGAACTTGGTACCGACCTGCGGCATTTGACCTGTGGTTTTGAACCCGACGCGTTCATGCAGGCGAATGGAAGCGGCGTTGCCGCTTTCGATGGCGGCGACCATCACATGTTTGTCGCAAAGCCTGGCGCGCTCGATCAGCACGTCCATCAATTGTGGGCCCAGGCCATTGCCGCGCTGGTCGCTGCGCACGTAGACAGAGTGCTCGACCGTGTGGCGGAAACCATCGAACGGCCGCCAGTCACCAAACGAAGCGTAGCCCAGCACGCTGTTCTCGCCGTCGACGATCACCAGGATCGGATAAGCCTGGGATTGCCGGGCGCTGAACCAGGCCTGGCGGTTGCCGAGGTCCACGGCCTGTTCGTTCCAGATCGCCGTGGTATTGAGCACTGCATCGTTGTAGATATCGCGGATCGCCGGCAGATCGGCATGCACCGCATCGCGGATGTGATAAGTCATGGCGCGTCCTCAGGCGATGGGTTGGTGGACGGTGACCAGTTTGGTGCCGTCGGGGAAGGTGGCTTCCACCTGGATCTCCGGGATCATTTCCGGGATGCCTTCCATCACTTGTTCGCGGCTGAGCAGGGTGGTGCCAAAGTGCATCAGCTCGGCCACGGTCTGGCCGTCACGGGCGCCTTCGAGCAGCGCCGCGGAAATGTAGGCCATGGCCTCCGGATAATTGAGTTTCACGCCGCGGGCCAAACGCCGCTCGGCGACGAGGCCGGCGGTGAAGATCAGCAGCTTGTCTTTTTCGCGTGGGGTCAGGTCCATCGTTGGAATCCATCTGGGCAGATAAAAAATCGGATCTGTAAATACATCACCTGTAGGAGCTGGCTTGCCAGCGAAGCTTTTTGGCGTCATTGAGTACGCCTTCGCTGGCAAGCCAGCTCCTACAGGGGGAGCGGTGTTCAGGTGCTCCATATTCTGGGTGGCATGGCTTCTCGGCCGAGCAGTGCAGGGCGCAATAACCGCCACAGATCAATCAGCCAGCCTCGTGCCAGCAGGGCTTCATTGGCCAGGCAACGGGCTACGAGCAAACCCGGCAACTGGGTCAAATCCCCGCGCACATCATTGGTCAAAGAACGGCAACGCTCCAGCAAATCACTATCGATTTCCCCGGTCACCAGCAGGGTGGCAAACACCGGTTGCCCATCCAGCCCGATCGGCGAATCGAGCAAACCATCACCGCCCACAATGCGCTGGCGTTCGTGCCAGAGCAACTGGCCGTCGCGGCGGATGTCCAGTTGCGCCTGGAAATGCCCGAGATCGAAACGCTCGCCGCTGGCCGGGCGCCCCAACGCCACTACATCCCAATAGAACAGCCGCGCATCACCTTGCAGGTCAATGGAGGTGCTGAGCTCGGCCCGGGCATCGCTGAAGATGATCGTCTCTTGCGGCAACCATTCCAGCGTCGCACCGTGGGCCACTTTCAGGTCGAGTTTCTGATAAGCCGGCCCTGTCGCGCGATACCACTTGGCCGCGCCGGGGCTGGTGATTTGCGCCCACGCCGCGCGGCCGACGCTGGCGCTGATGTCCAGCCGGTCACCACCGGCAATTCCGCCTGGCGGATGCACAATGATGTGGTGGCACACCTCGGGCCCTTCGGCATACAAGTGCTTCTGCACCCGCAGCGGGCCTTTGTGCCGTCGCTGAACCGGGCGCGTGCTGTCGCCGAAGCGGGCGTAGCCCAGCTCCAGTTCGGCATGCCAGCTCGGGGTAAACAGGGCAGTGGGAAGTGGTAGATTCATGGCTTCTAATTATCGTTAGGACGCTACAGATTAGATCGTAACCAGGCCGCGTACACCTTCGGCTTCCATGTTTTCGCCGCGGCCCTGCTGCACGATCTCACCGCGGGACATCACCAGGTACTGATCGGCCAGTTCGGCGGCGAAGTCGTAGAACTGCTCTACCAACAGAATTGCCATGTCACCACGGGCGGCGAGTTTTTTGATCACGGCGCCGATTTCCTTGATCACCGACGGCTGGATGCCTTCGGTGGGCTCGTCGAGGATCAGCAGGCGTGGACGGCTGGCCAGCGCCCGGCCAATCGCCAGTTGTTGCTGCTGGCCGCCGGACAAGTCGCCGCCGCGCCGTTGCTTCATCTGCAACAGCACTGGAAACAGCTCATAGATGAACGCAGGGACTTCCTTGGCTTCACTGCCGGGAAAACGCGACAGGCCCATCAGCAGGTTTTCCTCCACGGTCAACCGGCCGAAAATTTCCCGGCCTTGCGGCACATAGGCGATGCCGGCATGCACCCGCTGGTGTGGCTTGAACGTGGTGATCGGCTTGCCCTCCCAACTCACAGCGCCGTCCTTGGCCGGCAGCAGGCCCATCAGGCACTTGAGCAAGGTGGTCTTGCCCACGCCGTTACGGCCCAGCAGGCAGGTGACTTCACCGACCTTCACGTCAAACGTCAGGCCGCGCAGGATATGGCTACCGCCGTAGTACTGGTGCAGCTTGTCGACTTGCAGCATTCTCAAATCCTCCTCAATCCCTTGTAGGAGCTGGCTTGCCAGCGAAGCTTTTGGCGTCATTCAGTACGCCTTCGCTGGCAAGCCAGCTCCTACAGGTTCGGTGTTCGCAAAACTCAGCGACCGAGATACACGTCGATCACCCGTTCGTTTTCCTGCACCTGTTCCAGCGACCCTTCCGCCAACACGCTGCCCTGGTGCAATACGGTGACGTGGTCGGCGATCGAACCGACGAAGCCCATGTCGTGTTCCACCACCATCAGCGAATGCTTGCCGGCCAGGGTCTTGAA
This sequence comes from Pseudomonas sp. YuFO20, assembly GCF_035064975.1. Lineage (NCBI taxonomy): Bacteria > Pseudomonadati > Pseudomonadota > Gammaproteobacteria > Pseudomonadales > Pseudomonadaceae > Pseudomonas > Pseudomonas sp. YuFO20. The sequence continues at coordinate 50,634 of NZ_JAXDEO010000017.1, read as the reverse complement.
CAGTTCGGCGGTGAATTCGGTTTCGGCGTCGGTCATGCCGGCCACCGGTTCATCGAGCAGCAGCAGTTGCGGGTCTTGCATCAACAGCATGCCGATTTCCAGGAACTGCTTCTGGCCGTGGGACAGCAAGCCGGCGGGACGATTGACCGAAGCGGTCAGGCGAATGGTGTCGAGCACCTCGGCGATACGGTCCTTCTGTTCGCCACTCAAGCGCGCCCGCAGACTGGCCCACACCGACTTGTCGGTTTTCTGCGCCAGCTCCAGGTTCTCGAACACACTCAAGGCCTCGAACACGGTCGGTTTCTGGAACTTGCGACCAATGCCGGCCTGGGCAATCTGCACTTCGCTCATTTGCGTCAGGTCCAGGGTCTCGCCGAACCAAGCCTTACCATGACTGGGGCGGGTCTTGCCGGTGATCACGTCCATCAGCGTGGTCTTGCCCGCGCCGTTGGGCCCGATGATGCAGCGCAATTCACCGACGCCGATGTACAGGTTCAAGTCGTTCAGTGCCTTGAAACCATCGAAGCTGACGCTGATGTCTTCGAGGGTCAGGATGGTGCCGTGGCGGGTGTTCAGGCCCGGACCGGCGCGTTGGCCGAGGCCGATGACATCGCGGCTGGTGCCGGCGTCCTTGTTCGGCTCCACGGGGAAAAACGCCGGTTCGAGCATGAATTCAGCGGTCGCAGTGACTCTCATTGTTCACCTCTTTTCTTCAGCAAGCCGATCACGCCCTTGGGCAGGTACAGGGTCACGACGATGAACAGCGCGCCGAGGAAGAACAGCCAGTATTCCGGGAAGGCCACGGTGAACCAGCTCTTCATGCCATTGACCACGCCCGCGCCAAGCAACGGACCAATCAAGGTGCCGCGACCGCCGAGGGCGACCCATACAGCTGCTTCAATAGAGTTGGTCGGCGACATTTCACTCGGGTTGATGATGCCCACCTGCGGCACGTACAACGCACCGGCCAGGCCGCACAGCACCGCGCTCAACACCCACACGAACAGCTTGAATCCACGCGGGTCGTAGCCGCAGAACATCAGGCGGTTCTCCGCGTCGCGCAGGGCGGTCAGCACTCGGCCGAACTTGCTCTGCGCCAGGCGCCAACCGATGTACAGGCTGGCCACCAGCAGCAGCACCGTGGCGAAAAACAGCACCGCGCGGGTGCCAGGTTCAGTGATGCCAAAGCCGAGGATGGTGCGGAAGTTGGTGAATCCGTTGTTGCCGCCAAACCCGGTTTCGTTGCGGAAGAACAGGAGCATGCCGGCGAAGGTCAGGGCCTGGGTCATGATCGAGAAATACACGCCCTTGATCCGCGAACGGAAGGCGAAGAAGCCGAACACCAGCGCGAGCAATCCTGGCGCCAATACCACCAGACACATGGCCCAGAGAAAGCTGCTGGTGCCGGTCCAGTACCAGGGCAATTCGCTCCACGACAGGAACGTCATGAAGGCCGGCAAGCCATCGCCGGAGGCCTGGCGCATCAGGTACATGCCCATGGCATAACCGCCGAGGGCGAAAAACAGGCCGTGACCCAGGGACAGCAGGCCGGCATAACCCCAGACCAGGTCCAGCGCCAGGGCCACGATGGCGTAGCACAGGATCTTGCCCACCAGGGTCAGCGTGTAGGCGGAGACGTGCAGCGCACTGTCGGCCGGCAACAGCGAGAGCAGCGGTAACGCCAGCAGTAGAACGAGGATTACCGCGCCAACGGCCATCGTGACTTTCGGGCCGGCTGTTTGTGCCGCGGTAACGAGCAGGGGCTGGTTCATCAGTCGATCACCCGTCCTTTCAGTGCGAAGAGGCCTTGCGGACGTTTCTGGATGAACAGAATGATCAGCGCGAGGATGAGGATCTTGCCGAGCACGGCACCGATTTGCGGTTCGAGAATCTTGTTGGCGATCCCAAGGCCGAACGCGGCCAGAACGCTACCGGCCAGTTGCCCGACACCGCCGAGCACCACCACCAGGAACGAGTCGATGATGTAGCTCTGACCGAGGTCCGGCCCGACGTTGCCGATCTGGCTGAGCGCCACGCCGCCGAGGCCGGCAATGCCCGAGCCGAGGCCGAAGGCGAGCATGTCGACGCGCCCGGTGGGCACGCCGCAGCAGGCCGCCATGTTGCGATTCTGGGTGACGGCGCGCACGTTCAGGCCCAGGCGCGTCCTGTTGAGCAGCAGCCAGGTCAGCACCACCACGAACAGCGCGAATGCGATGATCACGATGCGGTTGTACGGCAGCACCAGGTTGGGCAGCACCTGGATCCCGCCTGACAACCACGCCGGGTTGGCCACCTCGACGTTCTGCGCGCCGAACACCAGGCGCACCAGCTGGATCAGCATCAGGCTGATGCCCCAGGTGGCGAGCAGGGTTTCCAGCGGGCGACCGTAGAGGTGGCGAATCACCGTACGCTCCAACGCCATGCCGATCGCTGCGGTGACGAAAAACGCCACCGGCAACGCAATCAGCGGATAGAACTCGATGGCCTGCGGGGCGAAGCGCTGGAACATCAACTGCACCACGTAGGTCGAGTAGGCGCCGAGCATCAGCATCTCGCCATGGGCCATGTTGATCACGCCGAGCAGGCCGAAGGTGATCGCCAGTCCCAAGGCGGCGAGCAGCAGGATCGAGCCCAGGGACATGCCACTGAAGGCCTGGCCAAGGAGTTCGCCAACGAGCAATTTGCGTTTGACTTGGGCGAGGCTGGTTTCGGCGGCGGTGCGCACATTCGCGTCGGCTTCAACGCCCGGCTCCAGTAGATTTTCGAGGCGGGTACGGGCCAGCGGATCGCCGGTTTCGCCGAGCAAACGGATGGCGGCGAGTCGCACGGCCGGATCGGCGTCTACCAGTTGCAGATTGGCCAGGGCCAGGCTGAGGGCGGCGTGAACGCTCTCGTCCTTCTCGCCCGCCAATTGCTGGTCAAGGAATTTCAGCTGCGCGGGTTTGGCGCTTTTCTGCAATTGCTGCGCGGCGGCCAGACGGATTTTGGCGTCGGCGGCGAGCAATTGGTGGCTGGCCAATGCGGTATCGATCAGACCTCGCAGGCGGTTGTTCAGGCGCAAGGTTTTCGGTTGGCCGTCGACGGTCAATTCGCCTTGTTGCAGGGCGTTGATCAGCTCGATTCGGGCCGGATCGGGCTGCGCGGCCCAGTTTTCCAATAGTTTGGCTTGCTGCACGGGATTGGCGGCGACGAAGACTTCGGCGTCACCGGCGTGGGAGGCCATCGGCAGCAAAAGTGCAATGGCAAGGATGAAGCGGTAAAGGGCGGTGGGCATATGTATGGCCTTGCGCGGACTAAATGTGGGAGCGGGCTTGCTCGCGAAAACGGTGTGTCAGTCACATTGATGTTGGATGTGCCACCGTCTTCGCGAGCAAGCCCGCTCCCACAGGGATTTGTGCTGGCCTCAGGTACGGAAGCCAGCATCCAGCGATCAGTTGCTCTTCACCGCATACTCCGGCTTCTTGTCGTTGCCCGGAATGAACGGGCTCCACGGCTGGGCGCGGATCGGCCCTTCGGTCTGCCACACCACGTTGAACTGACCGTCGGCCTGGATCTCGCCGATCATCACCGGCTTGTGCAAGTGGTGGTTGGTCTTGTCCATGGTCAGGGTGTAGCCGGATGGTGCGGCGAAGGTCTGGCCGCCCAGGGCTTCGCGGACCTTGTCGACGTCGGTGGACTTGGCTTTTTCAGCCGCCTGCGCCCACATGTGGATGCCGACGTAAGTGGCTTCCATCGGGTCGTTGGTCACGGCTTTGTCGGCACCCGGCAGGTTGTGTTTCTTCGCGTAGGCTTTCCAGTCGGCGACGAATTTCTTGTTCGCCGGGTTCTCCACCGACTCGAAGTAGTTCCAGGCCGCCAGGTTGCCCACCAGCGGTTTGGTGTCGATGCCGCGCAGTTCTTCTTCGCCCACCGAGAACGCCACGACCGGCACGTCGGTGGCTTTCAGGCCCTGGTTCGCCAGTTCCTTGTAGAACGGCACGTTGGAGTCGCCGTTGACGGTCGAGATGACCGCGGTCTTGCCGCCGGCCGAGAACTTCTTGATGTTGGCGACGATGGTCTGGTAATCGCTGTGGCCGAACGGTGTGTAGACCTCTTCGATGTCCTTGTCGGCCACGCCTTTGGAGTGCAGGAACGAACGCAGGATCTTGTTGGTGGTGCGCGGGTAGACGTAGTCGGTGCCCAGCAGGAAGTAGCGCTTGGCGCCGCCACCTTCTTCGCTCATCAGGTATTCAACCGCCGGGATCGCCTGCTGGTTTGGCGCGGCACCGGTATAGAACACGTTCGGCGACATCTCTTCGCCTTCGTACTGCACCGGGTAGAACAGCAGGCCATTGAGTTCTTCGAACACCGGCAACACCGATTTACGCGACACCGAGGTCCAGCATCCGAACACCACGGCGACCTTGTCCTGGGTCAGCAGCTGCCGGCCTTTCTCGGCGAACAACGGCCAGTTCGACGCCGGGTCCACCACCACCGCTTCGAGCATCTTGCCGTTCACACCGCCCTTGGCGTTGATCTCGTCGATGGTCATCAGCGCCATGTCCTTGAGCGACGTCTCGGAGATCGCCATGGTGCCGGACAACGAATGCAGGATACCGACCTTGATGGTCTCGGCGGCCTGGACTGTCCAGGTCATGCCCATCGCGGCAATGCTTGCCGTGAGTGTGAAAGCCTTGATCAAGCTGCGACGCTTCATTGTGCGATCTCCATGAACTTATGAATTTTTCTGGTTGGCAGATGCGGACTACTGAAGAGGCTTTAGCAAAGGCTGTGCCCGGTCGGAAAAAGGCAGGGAAATGTCGTGTTAGAGCGGTTGTGCGGATATTTTGCGCACCATCAAGGCACGCGGCGGACGTGCTGGTGCGTTGAGGTGCGCCAGATTGGGGCGTGATGAGGAGGGAGGTCGGGCAAGCACGGTACGTTGCTTGCCCAGGTATCGCTCAGGCTGCCGAATCGGGTTCAGCTTGCCGGTTGAGGCGTCCCAACAGGAGCTTGTCCAGCACCCACACCACCACCAGTGAAGCTCCCACCAATGGGAATGCCACCGCCAAGGCGAACATGATCACCATCGCGGTTTTCCATTTCGGCAGGTCGTGACGCAGCGGCGGCACACCGAACTTGCCTTGCGGACGACGCTTCCACCAGATCACCACGCCGCTGACCGCACTGAGCAAGATCATCAGGCAGATCAGCAGGACAATGATCTGGTTGAGCGTGCCGAACATCTTGCCTTCGTGCAGCATCACGCCGATTTCCGTGGCGCGGGCGACGGCGCCGTAGTGCTCGTAGCGAACATCGGCGAGGACGTCGCCGGTGTATTGATCGACATGCAGGGTGGCGTCGTTGCGCGGGTCATCGGCGAACACGGCGATGGTGAACACGCCGGTGGCCGTGGTCGGGAATGTGATGCTGTAGCCGGGCTCGACTTTGCGTTGCACGGCGATGTTCTGCACGTCCTGCAGGCTGATGGTCGGCGCGGCCGGACCGGATGGCGCTGCACCGTGGGCCATGTGTTCGGCGTGGTCGCCGGACATGGGCATCGGTGTATTTTCCATGGCCCACGGCACGGTCTGGCGGGTGGCGCTGTTTAGACTGCGCGCTTCGACGTCGGACTTGGGCACGTTATCCCACATCGCCGCCGGAAAGACGTTCCAGACGGCGGCGTACTGTTGGCCCCAGAAGCCGGTCCAGGTCATGCCGCTTAGCAGCATTACCAGCAGCAATGAGGCGCCCCAGAAACCGGTGACGGCGTGCAGGTCACGCCACAGCACCCGGCCTCGACTGCTCAGGCGTGGCCAGAGAATGCCCGCGGCCTGACCACGTGGCCACCACAGGAACACCCCGGACACCACCAGCACCACCCCCCAACCCGCGGCCAGTTCCACCAGTCGGTCACCGACGGTGCCGATCATCAGCTCGCCATGAATCGCCCGCGCGACTGCCTGCAGGTTCTTCTTGGCGTCTTGTTCGCCGAGGATGTCGCCGTGGTAAGGGTCGACGAACACGTTCAGCTCGGTACCTTCGTTGAGCACGACAAACTGGGCACTGCGCTCGGCGTTGATCGGCGGCAGGTACTGTTTGATCGTGCCTTGTGGATACGCGTCTTTCACCCGCTTGAGCAGGTCGTCGGCTGGAACGGTGTGATGACCGGCCGGGACGTTGAGCAGGCTGCTGTACATCAATGAATCGAGCTGCGGTTTGAACAGGTAGATGGTGCCGGTCAGGGCCAGCATCACCATGAATGGCGCAACGAACAATCCGGCATAGAAATGCCAGCGCCAGGCCAGGTTGTAGAAATTCACTTTGGGCTGTTTCATCACGTGTGCTCCGCTTGGCTTGGATCTTTTAGTTGTTTGTTTGCGGTTGCTGCGCAACCGATCGCGAGCAAGCTCGCTCCTACAGGGGAGCGGGCTTGCCTGCGGGGCTCTTAAAAGCTCATATCCACCTTCGTCCAGAGCGTGCGCCCCGGTTCCTTGATGGCTTGCGGGTCATTGGCCGGGTAGCCGAACCCGGCGTTGCCGGCCAGGTTCAAGTGTTCGGCGTAGGCCTTGCCGAACAGGTTGTCGATGCCGCTGCTGACCTTCCAGTGCTGGTTGATCCGATAGGCACCGTTGAGCGAGAACACGCCAAAACCCGGGGTCTTGTCGAAGTCCTTGCCGACCACGTTGCCTTTGTTCTGGTCGATGCGGTTTTGCGCGGCAACCACTCTCCACAGTGCGCCGGCGCTCCAGTTGTCTTCGCTGTAGGTCAGGCCGAAACGGGCATCCAGCGGCGGCATTTGCGGCAATGCACTGCCATCGCTGCTGTTCTTGCCCCAGGCGTAGGCCAGGGTCGCGTCGGCTTTCCAGTGTTCGGTAAGTTTGTAAGCAGCTCCCAGTTCGCCACCCATGATTCGCGCGTCGATGTTCTCGGCTTGCGAAGTCATCCCCATCATCCCGGGCGTGTAGTTGAACAGGATGTAATCGCTCACCTGGCCGATGTAAGCCGAGGCCCAGGCATCGAGGTCTTCGGTCTTGTACTGCAGGCCGAAGTCGAGCTGGGTGGTTTTCTCCGGCTTGATCGAATCGAAGGCATTCACCGATCCGGCGGGGCCTGAGTTGGGCGAAAACAGCTCCCAGTAATCCGGGAAGCGTTGGGTGTGACCGAGGCCCGCGTACAAAGTAGTCGGGCTGTCGGCGAGGTCGTGTTCGTAGCGAATGAAACCGCTGGGCAGCGTGTCGGCACGTGTGTCGTCAGCGGTTGGATTCGGGCGGGTCATCATCCCCGAACCGAGGGTTTGCCGATAATCCTTGGCCGAAGCGCGGTCCAGTCGTGCGCCGGTGATGAGTCGGTCGCGATCGGCGGCGTACCAGGTCAGTTCGCTGAACACCCCGTAGTTGTGGAAGTCGGCGTCCTTGGTGTACGGCTGGTCCTTGTAGGTGTCGATACCCATGGCCCTGCGTTGGCGGTGTTCGTTGGTCTGCGCATCGATGCCGCTGATCAACTGTACATCGGCCCAGCGCCAGGTGGCCTTGATTCGCGCGCCGAGGGTACGACGGTCGACGTTGGACGCCATGGGGCCGGCCATCATCCCGGTGCCAGACGGCGTGCGCAGGGTGTAGTTGTCCATCACATGGTCGGCGTAGTTGTAATAGACCTGCGCCTCGAGCTTTTCCAGCACGTCGCTGATGTTGGACTTTTCGAAGCGCAGCCCGAGGCTCTCGCGCTTGAACTGCGAACCGTCCATGCCGCGTCCAGCGTAACGCGCCTCGCCGTCACCCTTGCCAGCGGTCAGCTCCAGCAGGGTATCGGCGTCCGGGGTCCAGCCGAGCGCGACGTCGCCGTTCCATTTGTCATAACGCGATGCCACGGTGTCGTTGTTGCCGTCCTTGTAGTCGTCGGCCTGGGCGGTGTTGCCGATCACCCGCACGTAGCCCAATGGGCCGCCGGCAGCGGCGTCCACCAGTTTGTCGAATCGACCGTTGGAGCCGGCCAGCACACTGGCGTTCACCCGCGTGCCGAGTTCGCCGAAACTTTCCGGTTCGCGATCGAAGAGGATGGTACCGGCCGAAGCCCCCGGTCCCCAGAGCACGGTTTGCGGGCCTTTGATGACGGTCAGCTTGTCGTAGGTTTCCGGGGAGATATATGAAGTCGGTGCATCCATCCGCCCAGGACAGGCGCCGAGCATCATGCCGCCGTTGGTGAGGATGTTCAGGCGCGAGCCAAACATGCCGCGCAACACCGGGTCGCCGTTGGTGCCGCCATTGCGCACCTGGGCGAAGCCCGGAATGGTTTTCAGGTAATCGGAACCGTCGCTGGCCGGCACAGGCTGGCGCGGGTCCTTGGGGTTGGTGACGATGGTCAGAGGCGAGCTCGGGGCAATGGCGGTAATGACCGTCGGGCTCAGTTCTTCACTATGACCTGCGTGTTCATCGGCCAGCGCGGAGGGCGCCAGCAAGGCACCGCACAGGAGGGCGGTGGCGTGCCTGAATCGAATGCTGGATTCGTTCAGGGCACGGGAGGCCTGGGCAACGCTCAGGCATGGGACAGCAGAAAACCTGGACATGACAATTTCCATCGAACAGTCGTAAACGACACGGCCGACAACCTGAAGCTGTTCGCTAAACCGTGTGAAATCAGAGGTGATTGTTTACGCGACGACGGGCGGGGCGCGGGTGCGGGCGCCGGGGAAGAAGGTTTGCCGGGCATGGCCCAGGCGCGGGGACGGGGTGGTGAAAGTGTTGGCGGGCGGGGTGTCGAACGCGGTGAACGAGCCGCCACCGGTGAGCGCCGGGCAGTTGAACAGCAGGCTGCAATAGCCGCATTTTTCCCAGAGTGCATGGTGCCCGGACGCAGGCGGGCAATGCTCGGCAGCCGCTGGTGCGCCGTGATCGGCGTGCTCCATCGCCGACATGTCCATGCTCATGTCCATCGACATGTTCATGGAGGTCGAGGCGTGCTGATCCATCGGCATCGACTGAGAAATCAGCGGACCGATAAAGATCATCAACATGGCGAACAGGCTGATCCAGCTGCCGCGCGTCAGGCTCAATGGCTGACGACGGTGGGCGGATGTCCTGGTGCCTGGCGGGCGCATGGGCGGCCTGAGCTCAGTGGGTTACTGAACGTGTGCGTGCTTTTGCGTGGCCTCGGGCGCCTGCTTCTGCACCGCCACTTCGACAGTCACGTCACCGGACTTCTCGAAATGCAGGGTCAGAGGGAAGCGCTTGCCATCGCTGAGCAGGCTGCGGTCTTTCAACCCCAGCAACATGACGTGGTAGGCCATCGGTGCAAAGGTGACGTCGCCGCCGGCGGGGATCTCCACGCTGGGCACCTGCTGCATTTTCATCAGGTCGTTTTGCATCAAGTGCTCATGCAGTTGCGCTTCGCCCGAGATCGGTGAGTCGACACTGAGCAGGCGGTCGGCTGTATTGCCCGCGTTGTGGATCACGAAATACGCGGCGACGGTGGGTGCATTGGGCGGCAGCTCCTGCGACCACGGGTGAGCGATTTCCAGTGCGCCGACCTTGTATTCGTGGGCATTGGCAAAGCAGGCAGGCAGCAGCAACGCGGCCAGAACGATGAGTCTGTTCAACATGGCAGTTCTCCAGGTGATTCAAAACGCAGGTCAATTGCGAGAAGTCATCACACCAGAGGGGAGGCGCGGGGGTTGAGGCTGGGCCATTGCTGGCGGGGTGTCGGGGTGTTGAGCGATGGGGGCGGCAGGCTCCGATTTGACTCGAAGTGCGCGAAATACAGCTGCGGCTCATGCCCGGGCAACGCCACCAGTGGCGCGGAGCCAGAGCAGCACCAGCAATGCTGCATGTTGGAATGGTCGTCGCTTTGCGTAGTTTTCTGCTCGATGTCGCCCAGGGAAATCGCCACCATCCTGGTGCCGCTGGACGAGCAGAAACTGCCCCACAACAATTGTTCGGCTGGCGACTTCGCCGCCTGCGCCATCGCTCCGGTCATCGGCATGGCGAGCATGTTGAACAGCACTGCAAAGCAGGCGATCCAGGCAATTGCAAGCCGTTGTCGGGACATGGGACAAATCCGGTGGGTGGGCGATCAGGCGCGGCTATTTAGCCTGATCAGGGCCGATAAGTAAAAAGACTGCGTGCGGTGTGGTGTCGCAGCCCAATCAGACAGCGATGGCATGCAAACGCAGGCCCAAGGCTTTCATAACCTTCATGATAGTCGCGAATTCGGGATTGCCACTGCTGCTCAGCGCTTTGTAAAGGCTCTCGCGTCCAAGGCCGGCATCACGGGCAATTTGTGTCATACCCTTCGCTCGGGCTATATCGTTCAGCGCTGCACGTATCAACACACCGTCGCCAGCATCCTCTTCAAAGCAGGCGTCCAGATAAGCCGCCATTTCTTCCGGTGTTTTGAGAAACTCGGCGGCGTCAAAACGGGTGAATCGTTCGGCCATGATTTACTCCTCACTACCGATGTTTTGTGCCATTTGAATAGCACGTTTGATATCTCGTTTTTGAGTCGATTTGTCGCCCCCGATCAACAGTAAGTAAATCACTTCATCTTTGCGAGTGAAGTACAGCCTGTAGCCAGGGCCGTAATGAACACGCATTTCATGAACGCCAGCGCCTACGGATTCACAATCACCAAAATTTCCATGCTCGGAGGCTCGAAGTCTGGCGATTATCCGAGCTTTGCCGATGGTGTCCCTCAGTGAGTTGAGCCAATCGGCAAATATTCGGGATCGTTCAAACTCGAACATAGTGGATCGTATTCCTTGGGATACATTGTGGCAAGCAACTCTTTTCTCGAGGCGAAGCCATTCATCCCTGTAAATGGTGGGTGCGCTTGATGGGATCAGGAGGAAAAGGACTATAGGGTTAGAGCCCTGATGTGGAAAGTCAGATCTGTCCGAGAGTTTTGCCGGCAAAATCGCAGGGTTCAGTAGCGCTCAGGAATTGTCTGACGTCGACAGGGCAACCAGCATATCTGGCAACGACCCAAACTCCCGCTCTACCACCGGCAACTCCGGCCGCTTCAATATCAGTACCGGCAAGCCACGCTCGCGGGCCACATCCAGTTTCGGTTCAGTAGCGCTACTGCCGCTGTTTTTGCTGATCAGCACGTCGATGTTGCGACGCTCGAACAGCTCGCGTTCATCGTCGATCAGGAACGGTCCGCGTGCGCCGATCACTTCGCAGCGTTCATTGCCGGGATAAACGTCCAGCGCGCGCAGGGTCCAGAATTGCTCCGGTGGAATCTCGTCCAGATGTTGCAACGGCTCGCGGCCCAATGTGAACAGCGGTCGCCGGAAGGGCTTCAGCGCTTCGATCAGTCCGGCCCAATCGCTGACCTCACGCCAGTCATCGCCCGCCTGTGGTTGCCAGGCCGGACGGCGCAACGCCCAGCAGGCGATACCGCTCAAACGCGCGGCCGTCGCGGCGTTTTGACTGATTTGGGCGGCGTAGGGATGAGTAGCATCGAGCAACAGATCAATCCGTTCATCGCGGACGAACTGAGCCAGGCCTTCGGCGCCGCCATAGCCACCCACGCGCACCTGGCAGTGCAAATCCGTCGGCACCCGACCGATACCGGCCAGGCTATAGATGTGTTGCGGCCCCAGGGTTCGGGCAATCGCCAGGGCCTCGGTCACGCCGCCGAGCAACAGAATGCGTTTCATTGAAAAGCTCCCGCATGGCCGACGATCCCGCCTTGGCGATCGATGGCAAACACTTCGACCTGAACCTGCGCCGGCACCACGCTGCGGGCAAAGTCCAGGGCGTGTTGGCACACGGCATCGCCGAGGGCGATACCTGCGCAGCTGGCCATGGCCAGGGCCTGTTGACTGGTGTTGGCTTCGCGGATGCCTTGCTGCAAGGCGGCATCGGCGCCGATTGCGGCGGCCCATTTGGCCAGTTGTGGCAGATCGATGCTCGAATGCCGACTGTGCAGGTCCATATGCCCCGCCGCCAGTTTGCTGATCTTGCCGAAGCCGCCGCAAATGCTCAGTTTATCCACGGGCACCTTGCGCAGATGCTTGAGCACTGCACCGACGAAATCGCCCATTTCGATCAGGGCGATTTCCGGCAGGTGGTAGACCCGGCGCATGGTGTCTTCGCTGGCGTTGCCGGTACAGGCGGCGATGTGCAGATAGCCGTTGGTCTTGGCGACATCGATGCCCTGGTGGATCGAGGCGATGTAGGCCGCGCAGGAAAACGGCCGGACGATGCCGCTGGTGCCGAGGATCGACAGGCCGCCGAGAATGCCCAGGCGCGGGTTCATGGTTTTCAACGCCAGGGCCTCGCCGTCCTCGACGTTCACCGTCACCTCGAAACCGCCGCTGTAGCCAAGTTCGTTGGCGAGCAGGGTCAGGTGATCGCTGATCATCTTGCGCGGGACCGGATTGATCGCCGGCTCACCGACGCCCAACACCAGTCCTGGCCGGGTGACCGTGCCAACACCTCGCCCGGCACTGAAGCGAACACCTGGCTCGTCCAGTAGACGCACCTGGCTAAAAAGCATCGCACCGTGGGTCACGTCTGGATCGTCCCCGGCATCCTTGATCGTCCCGGCCTCTGCGCCGTCATCGATCAAGCGGCAGAACTCCAGGCGCATCTGCACCTGCTTGCCTTTGGGCAGGACGATTTGCACGGCGTCCGAGCTTCCACCACCGAGCAACAGGCGAGCCGCCGCCAGGCTGGTCGCGGTGGCGCAGCTGCCGGTGGTCAGTCCGCTGCGCAGCGGGGCAGGTTGTTCGGCGGTTTCGTCACGCATCGAAAGGCTTCGTCACATCCAGCAAGGTAATCGGCAACGCCTGGCGCCAGGTATCGAAGTCTCCCAGTGGTTGAGCCTGGGCGATATGGATACGCGTCAGTTCGCCACCGTGTTGTTCGCGCCACGCCATCAGGGTCATTTCACTTTGCAGCGTGACCGCGTTGGCGATCAGCCGGCCGCCGGGTTTGAGCGCTGCCCAGCAAGTGTCGAGCACGCCTTCACGGGTGACCCCGCCACCGATGAAAATCGCATCCGGGCGTTCGAGGCCCGCGAGTGCTTGCGGCGCACTGCCGCGAATCAGTTGCAGCCCAGGAACGCCGAGGGTGTCACGGTTGTGCTCGATCAATTGCTGGCGCCCTGCGTCGGCTTCGATCGCCAGCGCACGGCAACCCGGATGGGCGCGCATCCATTCGATGCCGATCGAACCGCTGCCGGCGCCGACATCCCACAACAATTCACCGGGGACCGGTGCCAGGCGGGCGAGGGTGATGGCACGCACGTCGCGTTTGGTCAGTTGACCGTCATGCTTGAATGCCGAGTCGGGCAAGCCGGCCAGGCGGGACAGGCGCGCAGTGGCGGGATCGGCAACGCAGTCGATGGCGATCAGGTTCAAGTCGGCGATCACCGGGTCGAGCCAGTCGTTGGCGACGCCGTCAATGCGGCGTTCGGCTTCGCCGCCCAGATGCTCGAGGACGGTGATACGACTCGCGCCGAAACCGCGTTCACACAACAACCGGCAGATTTCACCCGGGCTGCGGCCATCGTTGCTCAGTACCAGCAGGCGAACACCGCTAGCCCAGTGCGCGTTAAGCGCGGCGACAGGGCGGGCGACGACAGAAAGCGTGACCACGTCCTGCAGGGCCCAGCCCATCCGCGCGGCGGCCAGCGAGCAGGACGAGGGGGCCGGCAGGATCAGCATCTCATCGACAGGCAGTTGTCGGGCGAGGCTGGCGCCGACGCCAAAGAACATCGGATCGCCACTGGCGAGGACGCAGACAGGCTCGCCGCGTCTGGTCAGTACCGGGTCGAGGGAAAACGGGCTGGGCCATGGCTGCCGTTCACCCCGGATGCAAGCCGGCAACAGATCCAGCTGCCGTTGACCGCCAATGATCCGCGAAGCGCCCAATAGAGCATGTCGGGCGTTTTTACCCAGGCCCTTGAAGCCGTCTTCACCGATACCTACCACTGTCAGCCAGGGGGTCATGCTGTTCCTCATTTGCAAAGCGAAGCTGTCATCACCGCGCTCAGGCCTGTGTCGACCTGCACGGGTGCGCATCATAGCGCGGTGTTGATTGCCGTGGCCTGCGGTCAGTCGGTGAAATCGCTGCGCGGGGCGTCATCCTCTATTCCTTCGCAAGTCGAACTTGCTCATGAGGATTTCGCGACGTTTCTTGTCGATGAGTGCTCTTTTAGCGTCGAGTTTGTTTCTGTCCAGTTTCAGGTAAGCCCGTTGTTGAATGATTTTTGAAGCCTGCCCCTCCCAATCGAAGAACAGAAAAGCGCTTTTTTTTGCATAACTCACCAATTCCAGATTGAACACGGCAATTTCCAGGAAACCCTTGGCGTCGTAACGTGCAGGCATGACCTGAAATCGCTTTCCCATCAGGCTTTCCGTATCCAGGGAGTAGAGTGCCGGTTTATCCGGTTTCAATGCGTCGAGCGTGTCGATCATGGCGTTGCCCTGGCGCCTGTCCGGCATGGCCTGGGCGCTTTGTACCAGGAAGTCCGCGACACTATTGGAGACGTCGTGACGAATGCGGGTGGAAATGCTGTCCTCGAAGACCCACCAGCCGAGGAAATTCAGCGTGTTGACATATTCATCGAGCCATTGTGTCGAGTCGGTAAAACGACTGCAGAGCATATCGGCGGATCGAGTGGCGATCTGTGTGCAATGGGTCATGTCGTCAAAGTCTTGCAGCGAGAGTTCTCCAATGCACGAAATCAAATTGGGGCCGGTTAACAGGCCCGCTGGGGTTTTATTATCCATATGCAACTCCTGACAAACATCCTTGTTGGTCACTGCAAAGTACAAGAGCCCCCGGGCAGTTGAAAATTTCTCGGCGTGTTAATTTGATTCTTTCTGTAAGTACTTGCGTTTCGTCGTCAATCCACTCGGTCTTTTCATCCGGCTGGATAAAGCAGGCATAATGCCGCTCTTCGTCCCGTTACCGGTCATCCCGTGAATTCACCTCAAGCCTCCAGTCCTTTGCGCCCTTCGGCCTGTCCCGGGTTGTTGCGTGTCGTTCAGGCGCTGGATGGCGGAATTTGCCGGATCAAACTCGACGGTGGCTCCCTGCGCGCGGACCAGGCCGTGGCTGTCGCTGACGCTGCCCGGCTGTATGCCGGTGGCGTCATCGAAGCGACCAACCGGGCGAACCTGCAAATTCGCGGGATTGGTCAGCAGACGCCGGCGTTGATCGATAGCCTGTTGGCCGCGGGACTTGGCCCCACCACCGCCCTTGGCGACGACGTGCGCAATCTGATGCTGAGCCCCAGTGCCGGCATCGATCAGGACATGCTGATCGACACTCGGCCGCTGGCCCGGCAAATTCTAAACAGCTTGCAAACCCATCCGCGCTTCCATGAGTTATCGGCCAAGTTCGCTGTGCTGCTCGATGGCGGTGAAAACCTGGCGATGCTCGAGCATCCACATGACCTGTGGTTGAGCGCGATTGAGCGCAACGGCGAGGCACTGCTGGTCTTCGGTCTTGCCGGGTGTCCTGTAGACACACCCGTCGGCGCGGTATTGCTGGGCGATGGACATCGCCTGGTGGTGGCCGTGCTGGAGTTGTTTCTGGAACTCGCGCGGCCGGACCAGACCCGAATGCGCCATCTGCTGGCCGAACATTCGCGCCCTTCGTTGCTGCAAACGCTGGCCGGGCGCGTACCCTTGCTCGACATCGGACAATGGCAAGCCCCGGCTCGCCGTTCCGGTCAACCCATCGGTAGTTTTCCACAACGTCAGGAAGGCCTGATGTACGTCGGAGCCATGCCACCGCTGGGGCGGCTCGACCCGACGATGCTCAAGGGGGCGGCCGAGCTCTGCGCAACTCTGGGTGACGCCAGCCTGCGCCTGACGCCGTGGCAAAGCCTGTTGCTGCCCAATATCCGTCACCAGGATGCCGCGCTCGTCATCCAACAGTTGCAGGCGCTGGGTTTCCTGGTCGACCCCCGTCAGCCCCTGTGCTCTGTGGTGGCCTGCACCGGCTCGGCCGGTTGTGGCAAAGGGTTGGCGGATACCAAGGGCGATGCGCGGCAACTGGCGGCACGGCTGCACGATCAGCCGGAGCGGCAGCAGGTGCACTTGTCGGGTTGCCCGCGCTCCTGTGCATGCGCCCATACGGCGCCCGTCACACTGCTGGCGACCGGTAACGGTCACTACGATCTTTATTTTCGCGATGCAGCGTTGCCGGGTTTCGGCGCGCTGCAAGCACGCAATCTCACAATTGAAGCGGCTGGCGCATGGCTTGATGCCCGCCCACGGAGTCCCCTTGATGCTTGATTACATCCGCGACGGTCAGGAGATCTATCGCAATTCTTTCGCGATCATTCGCGCCGAGGCCAACCTGGAGCGAATCCCGGCTGATCTGGAAAAACTCGCGGTCCGGGTGATCCACGCCTGCGGTATGGTCGAGGCGATCGATGGCCTGCAGTTTTCCGCAGGCGCGGGCAAGGCCGGGCGCGATGCGTTGGCCGCGGGGGCGCCGATTCTGTGCGATGCGCGGATGGTCTCCGAGGGCGTGACCCGCGCGCGCTTGCCGGCGAACAACGAAGTGATCTGCACCCTGCGCGATGACAGCGTGCCGGACCTGGCCCGTGAGCTGGGCAATACGCGCTCGGCCGTGGCGCTGGAGCTGTGGCGTCCCTACCTGGAAGGCAGCGTGGTAGTGATTGGCAATGCGCCGACCGCCTTGTTCTACCTGCTGGAAATGCTCGACGCCGGTGCCCCCAAGCCTGCCCTGATCCTCGGATTCCCGGTGGGATTTGTTGGCGCCGCCGAGTCCAAGGCGATGCTCGCGGCGAACAGTCGTGGCGTGCCCTTTGTGATCATGCAAGGCCGCCTGGGTGGTAGCGCCATGGCTGCCGCCGCCGTCAATGCCCTCGCCACGGAGATTGAATGATGCAGCAACCAGGACGTTTGATCGGCCTTGGCGTCGGCCCCGGTGATCCGGAACTGATTACCGTCAAGGCCCTGCGCCTGCTGCGCGAATCGCCGGTGGTGGCGTATTTCGTTGCCAAAGGCAAAAAAGGCAATGCCTTCGGCATCATCGAAGCGCATCTGCAGGATGCGCAGACACTGCTGCCACTGGTCTACCCGGTCACCACCGAGGCCTTGCCAGCGCCGCTGTCCTACGAGCAGGTGATCAGCGATTTCTACGATACCGCTGGCGAACAACTGGCCGCGCATCTCGATGCCGGTCGTGACGTGGCCGTGATCTGCGAAGGCGATCCGTTCTTCTACGGCTCCTACATGTACCTGCACGACCGTCTGGCCGAGCGCTATGAGGCCGAAGTCGTGCCGGGTGTCTGCTCGATGCTGGGCGGCGCCTCGGTGCTCGGTGCGCCACTGGTGTACCGCAACCAGAGTCTGTCGGTGTTGTCCGGCGTGCTGCCGCACGAAGAGCTCAAGCGCCGCCTGGCCGATGCCGATGCCGCGGTGGTCATGAAGCTGGGGCGCAATTTCCCCAAGGTCCGCCAGGTGCTGGAAGAACTGGGCCTGGCCGGGCGAGCGCTGTACGTCGAGCGCGCGACCATGGCCAACCAGAAGATCGTGCCGCTGGATCAGGTCGATCCGCTGTCTTCGCCGTATTTTTCGCTGATCATCGTTCCCGGTGAAAGGTGGCAAGGCTGATGACTCGTCACGTCCCGGCGATTGTCATTCTCGGCAATGGCAGCCTCGCTACCGCACGCAAGATCCAGCAGTTGTACCCGGGCGCCTTGATCCACGGCCTGGCCGAACGGGTCGACGGTGCTGACCGCCTCTACCAGGAGTTCGGCGCAACCCTGCGTGAGCTCTATCAACAGGACACGCCGATCATCGCACTGTGCGCGGCCGGCATCGTGATTCGCACCCTGGCGCCGCTGCTACTGGAAAAGGGCGCGGAGCCGCCGGTCCTGGCGGTTGCCGAAGATGGCAGCGCGGTGGTGCCGCTGTTGGGCGGCCTGGGCGGCGTCAATCTGCTGGCCCGGGAAATTGCCCAAGGGCTGGGCGTGGCGGCGGCGATCACCACCAGTGGCGAGCTGCGCTTCGGCACCTGTTTGCTCAACCCGCCAAGCGGCTATGCATTGGCTGACCTGGAGCTCGGCAAACGTTTTGTGTCCGACCTGCTCGGCGGCGAACCTGTACGGATCGAAGGTGAGGCACCTTGGCTCGCGCAAGCACAGTTGCCCCAGGATCAGCAGGCGAATCTGTCGATTCATGTCAGCACCGCCGAGCGCGAACCTGCGGCCAATGAGTTGCTCATCTATCCAAAAAGCGTCGTAGCGCTGGTGAGCGACGACGTTGCAGACCTGCCCGAGGCCATTCGCCAGGCTTTGCGCCGGGCGAAAATTGCGCAGCAATCCCTGGCGTGCCTGTTGGCCAGCGATCAGATGATGGGTAATCCGACGCTGCATGATGTCGCGCTGGAATTGGGTGTCGCGCTGCGGTTTACGGCAGCGGGCAGCGTCGAGGAGGTGATCGGGCTCCCCGTGGTTCTGCACACCGATAACGGAATTACCCTGGCGGTCGCCGAACAGCCGCTGGACGTCACGCTGATCGGTCGTCCCCGCGGGCGCCTTGCCGTCATCGGCATCGGTCCGGGTGCTGTCGAGTTGATGGTGCCGGCGGTCAAGGCTGAACTGGCGCGTGCCAACGACGTGCTCGGTTATGAAACCTATGTGCGCATGGCGGGCCCTTATCGGCCAGACCAGGTGTTGCACTGCACCGACAACCGTGAAGAAATGCAGCGCGCCCGGCATGCCTTTGAGCTCGCTGTGCAAGGCCGCAGCGTGGTGGTTGTGTCTTCCGGGGATCCCGGCGTATTTGCCATGGCGGCGGCGGTGCTCGAAGCACTGCATGAATCCGGCGACCCGGCCTGGCATCAGGTCGACCTGGAGATCCTGCCGGGTGTCTCGGCTTCACTGGCGACAGCCGCCCAGGCGGGAGCACCGCTGGGGCATGACTTCTGTGTGCTGTCGCTGTCGGACAACCTCAAGCCATGGGAGATCATCGAGAAACGCCTGGACCTGGCGGCGCAGGCTGATCTGGCGATGGCGTTCTATAACCCGATCTCACGGTCACGGCCGTGGCAGTTGGGGCGCGCACTGGAGGTCGTCGCCCGGCACCGTGCAGCCGATACACCGGTGGTGCTGGGGCGCGATATCGCCCGTCCGGGACAGACTTTGCGGGTAACGACCCTCGGTCAATTGACGCCGGATCAGGTCGACATGCGAACCATGGTGTTGATCGGTTCATCCACGACCCGGGTGTTTCCACGCTTGCATGGGTTGTCATGGGTGTACACGCCACGAAGTTATGGTGACAAGTTGATCGACATCAAATAGGCATTTCTGTTTTCAAATTGAATTACATTGGATCGCCCGAGTCGTTGGCTCGGGCGATTTTTTGTCTGGCTTCAAGTTATACACATATGGTCATTAGTGCAGTTTGTAGGCGGCGGTGCGGTGGGTTAGATTCGTTTTGCCCAGGAGGGCGCTAAACGAAACTAATAAGGATTGTTTGATATGTTAAATAATGAAGGTTCTCTGAGTGTAGAAGAAAGTAATGACTTGGTCGGCTGGCGTATTGCGCGGCGCCAGTCCCTGATGCCGAATGTTGCCCGAATGCAAAAGCTGGCCACCGTGGAAGTTTCGAGTCCTACCAAGGAGCTCGATGCTGTTGTCCTTGGGAATACACTTGTCGGTTACGGCGACAATGTGTCACTCGAGAACATGGAGATTATCGAAAACATCATCAAATTTTCGAAGATGGAGGCGACCCTGGAAGTCCCGGGTGATAAAAAGCCTAAGGAGTGGCATCGTGCATTTCTAAATTGCATGGAAGATCTGGGCTGCTACGTTCCCGACAGCGGTTATGTCGAGCACAGTCGCAGTGCTGTGCAGCTGACGATGGCCAACATCGTCACAGACATTATCAAGTCGGGTATCGATGCGGCAAAAGCGGCCATTCCTGGTGCGACGGTATTGGGCGCGGTCGCGGATTCCACCCTGGATGCGCTGAAGAAGGAGCCCGAAACCATCAAGGTTTTCAACTATGAAGTCACGAAGACCAAAGGTGTCAAACTGGCGATATTGCCCTGCGAGCAACTGAAGAATGGTCTGGTCCTGATCATGTTGTCGTCCATCGACAGCAATGCCGACAAAGACGATGGCAAGGTGGTTTTTTTAGACTGGAAGACATCGGACCTGAATACTTTTCGCGCCGCCTCTTTTGTCACTTTCAACCCGCTTCGTTATTCTCACGTCAAACAAGAAATTGAAGCAGTGCTCGGTCTGCACCAGAGCACGCAGTTGGTAAAAAGGTTTCAACGCCGTAAACGCACACAATAATCAGCAGGCCCAGAGGTTACTGACTTCTGGGGGGGCTGGAGCATTCAGGGCACCAGGTAACCCTTCACGCCCGTGAATATAATCTGCGCCGCCAACGCACACACAAACAGCCCCATCAATCGGCTGACTATCTGCAAGCCCTGGTCGCCGAGAATGCGTTCGATACGGTTGGACAGATACAGCACCACCCCCACGGTAAAGCTGGCCAGGGCAATACTGACGATGGCCGTGAGTTTGTCGTCCCAGTGCGGCTGACTCACGCCCATCACCAGCAAGGCGCCAATGGTGCCGGGGCCGACGGTCAGCTGGATGGTCAGGGGGACGATGGTCACGTCCTGTTGCACGTTGTCGGTCTGCACCGCCGATTTGCCCTGGGCCATGCCCAACGCCGAGATGAACAGCACACTGCCGGCACCGATGCGGAAGGCGTCCACGGTGATGCCGAACACGCTGAAAATTACCCGCCCGAACAGGTACAGCAAGACGCTGGAGACCAAGGTGGCAATGGCCACTTTCCAGGCCAGTCGACGTTGTTCCTTGCGCGAATAACCGCGGGTCAGGCTGATGAAGCAGGACAACACGAAGAACGGGCTGTAGAGCACCAGCATCTTCAGGTAAACGCTGAACAACACGTGGAGCATGGGGCAGGCTCACTGGCGAGGGAAGTCGAGGGAGAGTCTAACAGGCGCCGTGGAGTCTGTCGGCTCAGGACGTTGGCGTCGTCGTGCGGTTCTGATCGCGCTGGGCAACCCAGTGTTCGATCAATTCGCGCAACTGCGAGAGCTCGACCGGCTTGGCCATGTGTCCGTCCATTCCGGCCTGGCGTGCCCGCTCCTTATGCTCGGCGAGGATGTGTGCGGTCAACGCGACCACCGGGGTGCGGGTCCGCTGATTGCCGACTTCCCAGGCACGCAGCTGCTGGGTCGCTGAAAAGCCGTCGAGGATCGGCATTTCGCAGTCCATCAGCACCAGGTCGTAACGCTGCGCCTTCATCGCCACCAAGGCTTCTTCGCCATTGCTGGCGGTGTCCGGTTGCAGGTTGAGCTTGCCCAGCATGCCGCGGATGACCTTGGTCGAAATGCTGTTGTCTTCGGCCACCAGAATGCGGAAATCGCTGGGCACCTTGATCGGCAACGGCGGGCCGGATGGCGAGTGTTGCGGGACCGCGAGCCCTTTGTTGCGCTGGTTCAGTTCGTCGGCCAGGGTGGTCTTGAGGGTATAGCCGGCCACGGGTTTGGCCAGGATGCGTTTGATCCCCGAGTTGCGCGCGATGATCTTGCTCGGCGCATTGCTGATGCCGGTCAGCATGATGAGCAGGATGTCGTGGTTCAGGCTCGGATCTTCCTTGATCTTGGCAGCCAGTTGCATGCCGGTCATGCCGGGCATGTTCTGGTCCAGCAGGACCACATCGAAGTAGTCACGCAGGTGCGCCTTGGTGCGCAACAACGCCAACGCTTCCTTGCCCGAGGGTACGGCGCTCACGTTCAAGCCCCAGGCGGTGCACTGCTGCACCAGCACCTTGCGGCAGGTGTCGTTGTCATCCACCACCAGTACCCGTGCACCCTGCAGCGGGCCATCGAGGTCCGAGGTCGGATGCTCCAGGCGGTCAGGGTCCAGCGGCAAGGTCAGCCACAAGGTACTGCCCTGGTTGTTACCACTCTTGATGCCGAATTCGCCTTGCATCAGGCGAATCAGTTGACGGGCGATCACCAGCCCCAGATTACCGCCCAGGTGGTTGGTCGAGAGGAAATGCTTGCTGTGCAGTTCGGCGTGCATCAGCGCGTCGCGCTCTTCGGCGTCCATCGGTTCGCCGCTGTCTTGTACGGCGATGCGCAGGCGTGGATGGCTGCTGCGTTCGTCGAGGGCGACGACGATCAGGATCTCGCCTTCGTCGGTTTTCTTCAGGGCGTTTTCCAAAAGGCTCAGCAACGTCTGGCGCAAGCGCGTCGGGTCGCCACTGATCACGCGCGGTACTTGTGGCTGAATGAAGCTGATCAGCTCGACGTTCTGCTGCTCGGCCTTGGCGCGGAAGATGCTCAGGCAGTCTTCGATCAGGGCGTTGAGATCGAACTGCACATCATCCAGTTCGATCTGTCCGGACTCGAGTTTGGAAATGTCGAGAATTTCGTTGATCAATGTCAGCAGTTCGTTGCCGGCACTGTGGATGGTCTGCACATAATCGCGCTGCTTGACCGACAGCGGCGTGCCCAGCAGTAACTCGGTCATGCCCAGCACGCCATTCATCGGCGTGCGGATCTCATGGCTGATCTTTGCCAGGAACTCGGCCTTGGCATTGACCTCGGCGTTGCTGGCCGCCAGGTCGCGACTGATACTGAAACGAGCTTCGGTAATACTGCGCTGGCGTTCGCTCAGGGCAATGCTCATCAACAGGCCACTGATGCAGATGAACACCAGCAGGGTGGTGATCAGGTCATGGGGTTCGATCAGGGTCAGCCCCAGCAAGGCGGGCAGGATGATCAGGGTGCCAAGGTTGAATACCACCATGGCCGCCACGAACAGCCGCGCAGGGCGATAGCCTTTTTGCCAGTGATAGGCGCTGACGAACAACATGCTCAGGCCGGCCAGTGCGACCAGTGCGTAGGTGATGATGTTCAGCGGCAGCGTGTTGACGAACAACAGCAGCAGGCTGCAGATCATGATGAACAGGATGTCGCCCACCAGCAGCTTGTTCAGCGGATGCGGGCCGAGGGGCTTGAAGAAACGATAGGCAAATATCAGGCCGCTGGGGGCCGTCAGCAGCAAGGCGAGGTAGGCACCGGGGGTTTGCACGGCCTGCCAGTCCGGGATCCAGGGGCCCGCCAGGTTCAACAACAGCACCAGGCTGAGCATCAACAAGGCTTCGCACACCGCCAGCCAGACACTGCTGGTCGAGCGGGTATAGGCATAGCGGATGAGGTTGTGCAGGATCAGCATGGCAATGCAACCCAACAGCAGCCCGTAGACCAGCGTCTGGTTCTGATTGGCCGCGGTGATGACCGCCGATTGCAAGGTGATGTAGGGCCTCAACTGGTGTTCGGAAACCAGTCGCAGGTAAACGTCCAGGGTCTTTTCGCTTTGCGGCAACGGCAGCATGAAGTCGCTGCTGGGCAATGGGCGGTCTGCCAGCGGTTGCTCGTTGCCTGTATGGGATTGCTCGATCAGCTTGTCGCCGTCAAACACATACAGGTTGAAGTGCAGCAGATCGGGTGCGAACACCCGCAGCAATTGTTCATGCTTGCCCGGCGCAAGCTTGAAACGCAGCCATAGCGCACCCTCGGGCTCGGCCGCCGTGAGGTGGTCGAGTTCGATGGGGCTGAATTGATTGGTGTAGCGGGCGGAGCGTATGTCGCTCAGCTGCAGGTCACCCTGTTCGTCGAGCAATACCGCCCAGCCACTGCCTTGCGCGGCCTGGGCCGGGAGCATGCAGAGCAAGGTCAGCATTGTGACGGTTAGAGTTATGGCAATCCTGAGCCAGCGCACGGCGAAATCCTTTCGTAGGTTAATGCCAGAATATAACTATGCGCGGCGCCGCAATAGCCAGGCAAGGGCTGCAAGCCCCTGCCTGTCGTTATGTTGCTTATTCCTGTTCGCCACGCTCGCGGGCAATGGCGCGGTAGCCAATGTCCTTGCGATAGAAACAGCCTTCCCAATCGATCTTGGCCGCCAGTTTGTAAGCCTGCTGCTGGGCGGCATCGACGCTGGCGCCCATGGCCGTGGCGCAAAGCACGCGGCCACCGGCGGTCACGACTTGACCGTCCTTGAGCGCGGTACCGGCGTGGAAGACTTTGCCTTCCAGTGCCGCGGCTGCATCCAGGCCATTGATGGCCACACCCTTGGCGTAGTCACCAGGATAGCCGCCTGCCGCCAGGACGATGCCGACGCTCGGACGTGGATCCCATTGCGCTTCGACCTTGTCCAGTGCCTGCGCCAGGGCGGCCTCGACCAGCAAAACCAGGCTCGACTGCAAACGCAGCATGACCGGTTGGGTCTCCGGGTCACCGAAACGGCAGTTGAACTCGATGACTTTCGGGTTGCCCGCCTTGTCGATCATCAGGCCGGCATACAGGAAACCGGTGTAGACATTGCCTTCCTCGGCCATGCCGCGCACGGTCGGCCAGATCACCAGGTCCATGACGCGCTGGTGCACTTCGCTGGTCACCACCGGGGCAGGGGAGTAGGCGCCCATGCCGCCAGTGTTCGGGCCGGTGTCGCCGTCGCCGACGCGCTTGTGGTCCTGACTGGTGGCCATCGGCAAGACGTTCTTGCCGTCGACCATGACGATGAAGCTGGCTTCTTCGCCGTCGAGGAACTCTTCGATCACTACGCGCGAACCGGCATCGCCGAACGCATTGCCCGCGAGCATGTCACGCACCGCGTCTTCGGCTTCGGCCAGGGTCATGGCAACGATCACGCCTTTACCGGCGGCCAGGCCGTCGGCCTTGATCACGATCGGCGCGCCTTTTTCACGCAGGTAAGCCAGGGCCGGCTCGATCTCGGTGAAGTTCTGGTAGTCGGCGGTCGGGATCTTGTGGCGAGCCAGGAAGTCCTTGGTGAAGGCTTTCGAGCCTTCAAGCTGGGCAGCACCGGCGGTCGGACCGAAGCAGTCCAGGCCACGGGAGCGGAACAGATCGACTACACCGGCGACCAGCGGCACTTCCGGGCCGACGATGGTCAGGGAAACGTTTTTCTCGGCAAAATCCGCCAGTTGCTCAAGGGCCAGTACGTCGATGGCGACGTTCTCGCACTTGGCTTCGATGGCGGTGCCGGCGTTGCCCGGTGCCACGAACACTTTCTGCACCCGTGGATCCTGGGCTACTTTCCAGGCCAGGGCGTGTTCACGGCCACCGCTGCCAATGATCAAGACATTCATTTCAAAAACCTCGGATGACGCTAATTCTTGATAGCACCGCTGGGATGCTCTTTTGTGGGAGCGGGCTTGCTCGCGAAAGCGGTGTGTCAGCCAACATCAATGTCGCTGACAGATTGCATTCGCGAGCAAGCCCGCTCCCACATTTGATCGTCGTGTTTAGTGACGGAAGTGGCGCATGCCAGTAAAGACCATGGCGATGCCGGCTTCGTCTGCTGCCGCAATCACTTCAGCATCACGCATCGAGCCACCTGGCTGGATCACCGCGGTGATGCCAACCTTGGCCGCATTGTCCAGGCCGTCGCGGAACGGGAAGAATGCATCGGAAGCCATCACCGAACCGGCTACCTGCAAACCAGCATGTTCAGCCTTGATCGCAGCAATACGCGCGGAGTTCACGCGGCTCATCTGGCCTGCGCCGACACCGATGGTCTGACGGTTCTTGGCGTAGACGATGGCGTTGGACTTCACGTACTTGGCGACTTTCCAGGCGAAGATCAGGTCGTTGATTTCCTGCTCGGTCGGTGCGCGCTTGGTGACGACCTTGAGGTCATCGGCGCCAATCATGCCGATATCGCGGCTCTGTACCAGCAGGCCACCATTGACGCGCTTGTAGTCCCAGGCAGCGGCGCGATCGGCCGACCACTCGCCACAGGCCAACAGGCGTACGTTGGCCTTGGCAGCGACGATGGCGCGGGCTTCTTCGCTGACGCTCGGGGCGATGATCACTTCGACGAACTGACGCTCGACGATGGCCTTGGCGGTCTCGGCGTCCAGTTCGCGGTTGAAGGCAATGATGCCGCCGAACGCGGATTCGGTGTCAGTGGCATAGGCCAGGTCGTAGGCCTTGCGGATGCCGCCTTCGGCATCCGGGCTGACGGCAACGCCGCACGGGTTGGCGTGCTTGACGATCACGCAGGCCGGCTTGACGAAGCTCTTCACGCATTCCAGCGCGGCATCGGTGTCGGCCACGTTGTTGTACGACAGTTCCTTGCCTTGCAGCTGGGTCGCGGTGGCAATGCCAACTTCGGCAGGCTTGGCTTCCACGTAGAACGCCGCGCTCTGGTGCGGGTTCTCGCCGTAGCGCATTTCCTGGGCCTTGATGAACTGGCTGTTGAAGGTGCGCGGGAACTCGCTGCGACCTTCCGTGCTGAGGGTGTCAGCGGCCTGGTTCACGGTGCCCATGTAGTTGGCGATCATGCCGTCATAGGCGGCAGTGTGTTCGAAGGCCTTGAGCATCAGGTCGAAACGCTGGGCGTAGGTCAGGCCGCCGGCTTTGAGGTTTTCCAGGACGCTGGCGTAGTCGCTGGCGTTGACCACGATGGCCACGTCCTTGTGGTTCTTGGCTGCCGAACGAACCATGGTCGGGCCGCCGATGTCGATGTTCTCGATGGCGGTCGGCAGGTCGCAGCCAGGCTTGTTGATGGTGGCTTCAAACGGGTACAGGTTGACCGCTACCAGGTCGATCGGCTTGATGCCGTGTTCGTTCATGATGGCGTCGTCGATACCGCGACGACCGAGGATCCCGCCGTGGATTTTCGGGTGCAGGGTTTTCACCCGACCGTCCATCATTTCGGCGAAGCCGGTGTAATCCGCGACTTCCACTGCAGCAACGCCGTTGTCCTGCAGCAGCTTGAACGTCCCGCCGGTGGAGAGGATCTCGACACCCAGGGCTTCAAGCTCCTTGGCGAATTCGAGGATCCCGGTCTTGTCGGAAACGCTGATCAAGGCGCGGCGGATCGGCAGGCGGGTAGTCTGGTCGGTCATCTCAATTTCCATCAAAAGCAAAGGAAGTCAGCAAAAAAGGCGACCGGTCTTACGCGGGCGCCTTTCTGGTTTGATTGAATGCTTACAGCAAATCGTACTGCTTGAGTTTCTTGCGCAGCGTGCCCCGGTTCAGTCCGAGCATCTCGCTGGCCTTGGTCTGGTTGCCCTTGACGTAGTTCATCACGCACTCGAGCAGGGGAGCCTCGACTTCGGAGAGCACCAGGTTGTACACGTCCGTGACGGCAGCGCCCTCAAGGTGGGCGAAATAATTGTGCAGCGCCTTCTCGACACTCCCGCGAAGGGTCTGGCCTTCTTCGCTTGGCGTATTGAGGTGCTGTTTCAAATTCACGTTGTCGCTCACGGGTGCAGTTCCACTCACTAAAGTCTCGGTCATCATCGTCATGCGGCCACCCCTTTTGCGTCCCCTGTCAGGCTCTTGAACCGTCCGGCAAAGAAGCCCTGGACGTTGGCGCATTGTGCTTCCGTATCTTCCAAACGATTGAAGTGGGCGCGAAACTCCCTGGCGCCCGGCAAGGTTGCGAGATACCAGCCCACATGCTTTCGAGCAATGCGTACGCCCATCACGTCTCCATAGAAGGCGTGCAGCGCAGCCAGATGCTCTAGCAGAATGCGTTCCACCTCGATCAGGTCCAGCGCCGGGAGCTTCTCGCCGGTGCGCAGGAAATGGTCGATCTCGCGAAAAATCCATGGCCGCCCCTGGGCGGCCCGGCCCACCAGCAGGCCGTCGGCACCGGTCGCGTCGAGCACGTACCGGGCCTTCTCTGGCGAATCGATATCGCCGTTGGCGAAGACCGGCATCGACACCGCCTGCTTGATCGCGGCAATGGTGTCGTACTCGGCCTCGCCGGTGTACAGGTCGGCACGGGTGCGGCCATGCACCGCCAGCGCCGTAATACCGGCCTGCTCGGCGATCTTCGCCACCGTCAGGCCGTTCTTGTTGTCCCGGTCCCAGCCGGTACGGATCTTCAGGGTAACCGGCACATCGACTGCAGCCACGACGGCCTGCAGGATCTCGGTGACCAATGCTTCATCCTTCAACAGTGCGGACCCGGCGGCCTTGTTGCAGACCTTCTTGGCCGGGCAGCCCATGTTGATATCAATGATCTGCGCGCCCAGCTCGACGTTGGCCCGGGCCGCATCCGCCAGCATCTGTGCGTCACCACCGGCGATCTGTACCGAGCGTGGCTCGGGATCACCTTCGTGGATCATGCGCATGCGAGACTTGCGGGTGTTCCACAGACTCATGTCGCTGGTGACCATTTCCGAGACTACTAGCCCCGCGCCCAATCGCTTGCACAGCTGACGAAAGGGTTGGTCGGTGACGCCCGCCATCGGGGCGAGAATCAAGCCGTTGTGTAATGTGTATGGACCGATGCGTACCGCCGACATAGGACTTCCCTGTTGTGGGGCCGGATCATGAGAGTTCGAAAAAGGGTTGGCATGATACCCGCTCTCGATGACTGGATAAAGGCTGAATTGAACAAAATCTGAACAGTTATTCTGTTATCGCCAGCGGTTTGGTCCACGCGGGCAAAGTCAGAAAGCCGTCGTCAATCGCCGGCCAGTGAATCGATTCACTCGGGCGAATGGAAGCTCAGGCTGTAATTCACCGCCTTGGCGCCTGGGTCGAGGATGTCCAGAGCGATGTGAATGGGCGTTTGCGGAGGCATTTCCACCCGGCCTTCGAGGTCGCCATTGAGGTACTCGCCGGGTTTGAAGCGGCGGCTGGCGATCAGGTGGCCATTGAGGTCGGCAAAACGCAGCTCCAGCAACGGGAAGGGCTGCGAGAAGGTGGCACGGTTGTAGATGATCGCATCGACCACCAGGGCGCCACTGAACTCCGGGTGGCTTCGGACCACCAGGTTACTGCTCTTGATTTTCGCGATGTCGACCTTGGAGGGCACCGTGCAGCCGATTTGCGGGCACATTTGCTGGAACCAGGGGCGGTACTGGTCCTGGCGCGCCAGTTCGTCGAAATGATAGGCGACATACTGGCCGAAGAGTGCGCCGGCGCCCAGCAGTACCAACAACAGCCAGAGCAGCCGGCGACCCCAGGGTGAGCGACGTTTTTGCCAGTCCAGTTGCAATGGGTCGTCGGTCAGGTCCTGCAGCACTTCTGCACGAACCCCGGGTTCGCTGCGCTCGCGGCGCTTGCGTGGCGGCTCGATCGACGGCAGGTCGTCGTCGATCGCTTCGGTTGCTGTCAGGCGTGGGTGATGCGCTGGGGTGTCGAGCGGATCGTTCAGGCGCAGCTGCGGGGGCTGCGGTTCATCGTCCAGATCCACTGGTTCCAGTGACAGCGACGGCTCGGTGCGCTCGGTTTTGCTCGGCTCGCTCGGTGGCTCCGGGGTATCCAGTGCGTCGAGCGTCTCGAGGGTATCAAGTGTGTCGGCCGCTTGGGCGCGATCGGCAGCCGATTCGCTGAACAGGCTGTCGGGCCAGGGGGCTTCGTCGTGCTCGGCGCTGTCGCGGCGAGCGCTGAGCGTGTCTTCGCGGTGCCGGCCGAACTCGGTGGTCGGCTGGATTTCCCGCTGTTCAAGCCGGGCGAGTTCCTCGTCCAGGTCGAGGCTGTCCAGGTCCAGCTCGGCGGCGCTCCATTGTTTTTGACTGATGGCGCGCGGCTGTGGCGGTTCGACAGTCTCCCGGGGTGCCGGCGTCGGCACGGGGGCTTCCTTGCCGGCCTGCTCCAGCAGTTGCTTGGCGGCGTTGAACACCTGCAGGCATGAGCCACAGCGAACAACCCCGCGCGCCACGCTCAATTGGGCATGGTTGACGCGGAAGCTGGTTTGGCAATGCGGACACTGGGTGACGAAGCTGTCGGTCATGCGGCAATCCGGTAGATGCAGACGCCCATTCTAGCGCCGACGGCCAGTGATGCGCACCCAGCCATCGCGATTGGCGATCGGGTCCAGATCGAAGTCCTTGGCGTAGGCGGCGGCCACTTCGTCGCCTTGCTCGGCGAGGATGCCCGACAGCGCCAGTCGACCACCCGGCTTGACCAGTCCCGACAGCTGCGGCGCCAGGGAAACCAGCGGGCCGGCGAGAATGTTGGCCACCAGCACATCGGCCTGGACCTGCGGCAAATCTTGCGGCAGATACAGAGGGAACAATTCATCGGCGATGTTATTGCGCCCGGCGTTGTCGCGGGAGGCTTCCAGTGCCTGGACGTCGATGTCGGTACCCACGGCCTCTTTGGCACCCAGCAGCAGGGCGGCAATGGCCAGGATCCCCGAGCCGCAGCCGAAATCCAGCACGTTGCAGCCTTTGAGGTCCTGGCCGTCGAGCCATTCCAGGCACAGTGCGGTGGTCGGGTGGGTGCCGGTGCCGAAGGCCAGGCCCGGATCCAGCAGCAGGTTTACCGCGTCTGGCTCGGGGGCGGCGTGCCAGCTCGGCACGATCCACAGGCGCTGACCGAAACGCATCGGCTGGAAACCGTCCATCCAGCTGCGTTCCCAGTCCTGGTCTTCGATCACTTCACTGTGATGCTCGGGCAGCGGGCCGCCAGTTAGCAACTCAAGGTGGGCCAGTACCGGGCCAGGCTCGGTACCACCTTCGAACAGCGCCAGCAGGTGGGTGTGGGACCACAGCGGCGTGGTGTTGAGTTCAGGCTCGAAGATCGGCTGGTCTTCGGCGTCCATGAAGGTCACCGACACGGCGCCCACTTCAAGGAAAGCGTCTTCGTAGGTTTCGGCTTGTTCTGGGCTGATGGCGAGGCGTACTTGCAGCCAAGGCATGGCGGGCACCTTTGAAAAATATTGATTGCAGCCTAGCGGGCTGCGAGAAGCGCGCAAGTTTACGCGAGCGCGGGGCTTTTGTGGGAGTGGCTTGGTCCCAAGCATCAACACATACCCTGTGGGAGCGGGCTTGCTCGCGAAAGCGGTGGGTCAGTCGGCATCCATGTTGGATGTGCTACCGCATTCGCGAGCAAGCCCGCTCCCACAGGGGATGTGTGTTGCTTGATGAAACGTTCAGAAACAACAAAGCCGCCCGAAGGCGGCCTTGTTGATCGGGTCGAAGCTTAGTGCTTCTCGCCAGCCAGCTTGTGCTCGAGGTAGTGAATGTTCACGCCCCCTTTGCAGAAGCCTTCGTCGCGGGTCAGGTCGCGGTGCAGCGGGATGTTGGTCTTGATCCCGTCGACCACGATCTCGTCCAGCGCATTGCGCATGCGCGCCATGGCTTCGTCACGGGTTGCGCCGTAGGTGA
Source organism: Pseudomonas sp. YuFO20 (assembly GCF_035064975.1). Classification (NCBI taxonomy): domain Bacteria; kingdom Pseudomonadati; phylum Pseudomonadota; class Gammaproteobacteria; order Pseudomonadales; family Pseudomonadaceae; genus Pseudomonas; species Pseudomonas sp. YuFO20. The sequence continues at coordinate 19,496 of NZ_JAXDEO010000017.1, read as the reverse complement.
TCAGCTTGCCGATCAACGAGTCGTAGTTCGGCGGAACGGCATAACCACTGTACAGGTGCGAATCGACGCGAACGCCGTTGCCGCCTGGAGCGTGGAAGTGCTTGACCGTGCCTGGGCTCGGCATGAAGGTTTTCGGGTCTTCGGCGTTGATCCGGCATTCCAGCGCGTGACCGCGGATGACCACGTCATCCTGGGTGAACGACAGCTTGTTGCCGGCGGCGATGCTGAGCATCTCCTTGACGATGTCGATACCGGTGACCATTTCCGAAACCGGGTGCTCTACCTGGACACGAGTGTTCATCTCGATGAAGTAGAAGCGACCGTTCTCGTACAGGAACTCGAAAGTACCTGCGCCACGGTAACCGATGTCGATGCACGCCTTGACGCAGCGGGCGAAGACTTCCTGGCGAGCCTTCTCGTCGATGCCCGGTGCCGGCGCTTCTTCGAGAACTTTCTGGTGACGGCGTTGCAACGAGCAGTCGCGGTCGCCCAGGTGGATGGCGTGGCCCTGGCCATCGGACAGGACCTGGACTTCCACGTGGCGCGGGTTGGTCAGGAATTTTTCCAGATAGACCATCGGGTTGCCGAACGCTGCGCCCGCTTCGGAGCGGGTCAGTTTCGCCGAGGAAATCAGGTCTTCTTCCTTGTGCACGACGCGCATGCCGCGACCACCACCGCCGCCAGCGGCCTTGATGATCACCGGATAACCCACTTCGCGACCGATGCGCAGAGCGGTTTCCTCGTCTTCCGGCAGCGGGCCGTCGGAACCCGGAACGGTTGGAACGCCAGCGGCGATCATCGCGTGCTTGGCCGAAACCTTGTCGCCCATCAGGCGGATGGTTTCAGCTTTCGGGCCGATGAAGGCGAAGCCGGAGTTCTCGACCTGTTCGGCGAAGTCGGCGTTTTCCGCGAGGAAACCGTAGCCTGGGTGAATGGCGGTAGCGCCAGTCACTTCCGCCGCGGCGATGATGGCCGGGATGTGCAGGTAGGAGTGGGCGGCCGATGCCGGACCGATGCAGACGGACTCGTCTGCCAGGCCCAGGTGCATCAGTTCCTTGTCAGCCTTGGAATAAACGGCGACGGTCTTGATGCCCATCTCTTTGCAGGCGCGCAGAATCCGCAGTGCGATCTCACCGCGGTTGGCGATCAGAACTTTTTCCAACTTCGCAGTCATCAAAGGCTCTCCGCGGTTCAAACGATGGTGAACAGCGGTTGGTCGTACTCAACCGGCTGGCCGTCTTCGACGAGGATGGATTCGATCACACCGCTGGTTTCAGCTTCGATGTGGTTCATCATCTTCATGGCTTCAACGATGCACAGGGTGTCGCCTTTCTTCACGGTCTGGCCGACTTCCACGAAGGACGGCGAGGTTGGCGAAGACTTGCGATAGAACGTACCGACCATTGGCGAACGGGCAACGGTGCCGTTCAGCACTGGCGCGGCCGGGGCAGCAGGGGCGGCAGCGGCAGCCGGAGCGGCGGCAGCGACAGGCGCGGCAGCTGGAGCAGGCATTGGAGCCGGTGCGTAGTACTGCTGAGCCGGGGTCTTGCTATGACGGCTGATGCGTACGGACTCTTCGCCTTCCTTGATCTCGAGCTCGTCGATGCCGGACTCTTCCAGCAATTCGATCAGTTTCTTAACTTTACGGATATCCATGAATCATCAACTCCCAAGGGTCGGTCAGGGGCGTTTAACGCTTGTATTTCAAGCTGTAGCCTGTTTTTCAAGCTGCTCTAGTGCAGCCTCCAGGGCCAGTCGGTAACCGCTGGCGCCAAGGCCGCAGATCACTCCCACCGCTACGTCGGAGAAGTAGGAGTGATGGCGGAAAGGTTCGCGTTTGTGCACGTTAGACAAATGCACTTCGATGAATGGGATGCTCACCGCCAGCAGCGCGTCACGTAATGCGACACTTGTATGCGTAAAAGCTGCTGGGTTGATCAGAATGAAGTCCACGCCTTCGCTGCGGGCGGCATGGATGCGGTCGATCAATTCGTACTCGGCATTGCTTTGCAGGTGCAGCAAATGGTGTCCGGCTTCGCGGGCGCGGCGTTCCAGGTCCTGGTTGATCTGCGCCAGCGTCGTGGCGCCATAGGTGCCCGGTTCGCGGGTGCCGAGCAGGTTCAGGTTGGGTCCGTGCAATACGAGTAGCGTGGCCATCGACTGTTCCTTGGTTATCCGTGTGCATTTGTCAGAACCCGGCGACTATGCCGCAAAGCCTTTATGACTGTCCAGTTCTCTGCAATAGCCAGCACGATGACCGATGTTTGCGCGAAATATATGACCGCTTGATTAAATCCGGTCATTCGCCCTGGCGACACGTTCGGCGAAGTCCGCCGCATTGATTTCGCCGATCACTCGCACATCGGCGCGTTCGACACCGTCCTTGCCGAAAAACATCAATGCCGGAGGGCCGAACAGCTTGTAGCGATCCAGCAGGGCGCGTTGTTCGGTGTTGCTGGCGGTGATGTCGAAGCGCACCAGGCGATAGCCCTTGAGGCGTTCGACGACGATCGCGTCGTCAAGCACCTGGCGTTCGATGACTTTGCAGCTGATGCACCAGTCGGCGTACCAGTCGAGCAGCAGCGGGGTCCCGGACGCCTGGGCTTGTGCGAGCACGCGGTCGAGTTCTGCCGGGGTAGTGATGGTTTGCCAGGCGCTGGGCTGTTGCGTGGGCTCGTTGCCAACCACCATGGACGGCTGGGCGATCGGGTTGAACGGGTCGGTCTGACCGCTGAAGGCACCGTACCAACAGGACAGCGCATAAAACAGCAGGAACATCCCGAGCAACTGCCCCAGGCGCTTTCGCGGCGGTTTATAGACGAACTCCAGTGCGCCCAGGAACAAGCCGACGCCAGCGGCCAGCAGGCCGATGAGCAGCAAGGTGATCTGCCCCGGCAAGACCCGGCTGAGCAAGCCGATCGCCAGCCCCAGCAACAGCACGCCTATCGCATTTTTCACGTAGATCAGCCAGGGCCCGCTTTTCGGCAGCCAGGCGGCGCCGCCGGTGGCTACCAGCAACAGCGGGGCGCCCATGCCCAGGCCGAGCATGAACAGCTTCAGGCCGCCCCCCAGCGCATCGCCACTGGCGCTGATGTAAAGCAGGGCACCGGCCAGCGGTGCCGAGACGCAAGGCGAAACCAGCAGGCTGGAGACCACGCCCAATACTGCGGCGCCCCACAGCGAACCGCCTTCGGTGCGGCCGGCAATGCGGTCCAGCCGACTGCTGATGGCGTGGGGCAATTTCAGTTCGAAGACGCCGAACATGGCCAGGGCGAACAGCGCAAAAAACATCGCGAACGGCACCAGCACCCAGGCCGATTGCAGGCGCGCCTGCAGGTTGAGCTGGGCGCCGAACAGGCCCATGAGCGCGCCCAGCAAGGCAAAACAGGCGGCCATCGGCAACACATAGGCCAACGACAGATTGAAACCACGCCAGCCGCCGACCTGGCCACGCAACACCACGCCGGAAAGGATCGGCAGCATGGGCAGCACGCAGGGGGTGAAGGTCAGGCCCAGGCCGGCCAGGAAAAACAGCGCCAGTTCGCGCCAGCTCCAGGCCTGGTTGGTGCTCGGGCCGCTGCCGTCGATGCTCAGGCGTTCGGTTTCGGGGGGATAACACAGGCCTTTGTCGGCGCAGCCCTGGTAGGTCACTACCAGCGTGAAGGCGCGTTGGTCGGTGCGCGGCAGTTCCACATCGAGCACGCCGTGGTAGACCTCGACGTCGCCGAAGTACTCATCGTGTTTCTGTTCGCCCTTGGGCAACTGTGCCGGGCCGAGGCTGACATCGGCCGGGTCGGCGCGGAACTGGAAGCGATGCCGGTAAAGGTAATAACCCTCGGTGGCGACGAAGCGCAATTTGATCGATTGCGGTGTGCTGTCCACCAGGCTCAACTGAAAGGCTTCGCGCACCGGCAGGAAGTCGGCGCTGTTGTTGATCGAGCCCAGGGTCGAACTGGGGCGACTCTCCAGCAGCCCGGCGGCGGTGGCCGGCAGGGCGAGCACTAGAAGCAGCAGGCAAAGCAAACGGCGCATGACGATCTCGCGTATCGGAATTGGGGGGATGATAGCGGACAGTCGCGGGGTGTGCAGGGCGCAGACTTCTGTATTGATGGTTCTGACGCCTTCGCGAGCAAGCCCGCTCCCACATTGAAATGCGTACTCCTGTGGGAGCGGGCTTGCTCGCGAAGACGATCTGTCAGACGCGGAAAGCCTGGACGGCTGTATGCAATCGCCCACCCAATACCAACAGATTCTCCCCTTGCTCGCGCCCCTGGCCGATACGCAGCAGGTTATCCCCACCCAGCTGGTGAATACGCTCACTGTGATCGCGAATCTCGCTGACAGCACCGCTCTGCTGGGCGGTGACATCGGCGATGCGCACCGCGGTGTCGGAGATGGTCTGGATCGCCCCGACGATCTTATCCAGTGCACCGTCCGCCGCCTGGGCCTGGTTGGCGGTGGCCTCGGCGTGTTCGACCTGGGCGCGCATGCCTTCGACCGATTGACGCGCTGCGCTCTGCAGGCCGGCGATCAGGGTCTGGATCTCGGCCGTGGCCCCGGCGGTGCGTTGTGCCAGCGAGCGCACCTCTTCGGCCACGACGGCAAAGCCGCGGCCCATTTCCCCGGCCCGGGCCGCCTCGATGGCGGCGTTCAGGGCCAGCAGGTTGGTCTGGTCGGCAATCGAGCGGATCACCGTCAGCACGCCACCGATGGTCGCGGACTCTTCGGCCAGGTGCTCGATCATCTGCGCATTGCCTTGCACCTCTCCCACCAGCGCATGCAGGCCGGAGAGGCTCAGGCCAATGACTCGCTGGCCGTGTTCGACCGCCTGGCCGGCATGGCGACTGGCATCGGCGGCCTGGCTGGCGTCGCCGGCCACTTGCTGGATGGTCGCTTCCAGTTCGCCCAAGGAGTCGCGGATCATCGCTGTGTCACCGGCCTGGTGTTCGGCGCCGCTGTGCAGGTCATTGCTCAGCTCGGCCAGGGTTCGGCTGCTGCCAGCGACCTGTTCGGCGTTGAGACGAATGGTCCCCACCAGGTCCACCAGATAGGCGCGCAGGCGATTGAGCGAGGCTTCGATGTCATGCAGTTCGCGGTTGGTATTGCCCAGCTGAATGTCGCGGCTGAAGTCGCCTTCGGCCCAGGTCGACAGGGCCGGGGAGAGTCTGGTCAGGGTTCGCGCCAGTTTGCGTTGCAGGGTGTCGATCAGCAGGGCGATCAGCAGAATCAGGCCGATCATCACCCCCTGCATCAGCCGCACTTCACTCTGGATCTGCCCGTGCTGGGCGCGCACCACCGGTTCCAGCCCGGCGATGGCCTGTTGCACGGCGGCGATTTTCAAGTGTGTCGCGGCGCTGAGTTCGGCACGTTTGTGGATTTGCTCGCGAGTGCGCGCCAGTTCCGCCGGGTAACGGCTGAGCAGGTTGTTCAGCTCACGCTTGAAGCCGACGCCGGCATCTTCGGCCGCGGCTTTCTCGGTGTTTTCCAGGCCCATCATCGCAGCGAAGTCATCGGTGTTCGATTCACCGCTGGCCGCCACGCCCAACAACGGCAGGGCGTCCAGTTGTTCGGCCTGGCTGCGGATGTTGGCGACTTCGCGCTCGACATCGGCGGCCAGTTCGCTGCGACCGCTGCTGACCAGTTTGTCCCGGGCCAGCGACAGCTTGCCCAGGTGCTGGGAAGCCATGAGCAGTGGGGTCAGGTAGCTCGCGTTGCCACTGGCGTACTGGCTGAGTTGATCAAGGCTGGCGCCCAGCTCTCGTTCAGCCTGCAGGAGCAGGGCCTGCGGATCGCCCGCGAGCTTGCCGGCGGCCAGCAGATCGGTTTTGCCGAATTCGTCCAGGTTGGTCAGGCTCGGGCGCAAGGTGTCCGCCAGGGCCGGTGGCAACTCGTCGAGTTCCTTGTGCAGTGTGTCGATGGCCTGGCTGGCGCTGCTCAAGCGCAGCGCATCGCCGCTGGCGAGGTAATCGACAATGTTGCGCGCCACGTCACTCTGGAACTGTTGGGACAACCCCAGGTAGCGCTCCATCAACAGATAGGGGCGTTCGAGGGCCTTTTGCGACCACCAGAGTGTCGCTCCAAGGGCCACGCACACGGCCACCAAAAGAAGGGTGTTGAGATTGGTCAACAGTTTCAGGCGCATCAAGGACTACCAAAGGCGGAATGGTAAGTGCCTGAAGTTATTGCGTTTCTGTTACAGGGTTGTGACCGTATCGGTCTCTTCCGATAAAAAAGTGGCACTTTGCCTTGAAGGCCGGGTGGCCTGCACCCGGTTGCGTCCCGCGCCTTTGGCACGGTACAGCGCCTCGTCCGCCTGGCTGGCCATCAGCAGGCTGTCAGAGTCTTCGCTCATATCCACCACCCCGGCGCTGAACGTGCACCAGAGATCCTGGGGTTGCGCGGGATAATGAATTTCGGCAAAACGCTGACGGATTTCGTCGAGCACTTTGCAGGCCGCTTCGAGGTCGGTGTCGGGCATGACAATAGCGAACTCTTCACCACCGTAGCGGCCGATGAAGTCGGTCTTGCGCAAGCGTTGCTTGAGGAACAGCGCCAGGCTCTTGATCACCCGGTCGCCCATGGGGTGGCCGTGGCTGTCGTTGACGCGCTTGAAGTGGTCGATGTCGAGCATCGCAAAGCTCAGCGGCTTGCCCTCGCGGCGCGCGCGAAAGCTGCAGTCTTCAAGCAATTGCAGGATATGCGTGTGGTTGTACAGGCCGGTGAGGCTGTCGCGTACCATTCGCGCCTTGAGGTTGCGAGCCCGTGCCGCCCGGTTGCGCACGGTGGTGATCAGGTGCCGCGGCTTGATCGGTTTGGTGAGGAAGTCGTCGCCGCCCTCGCTCATGGCGTCGAGCTGCTTGTCGAGGTCGTCCTCGGCCGACAGGTAAATGATCGGCACGCTGACATAACGGTCGTTATGGCGAATCACCTTGGCCAGTTCGGTACCGGTGCAGGCCGGCATGTACATGTCGAGGATGATCAGGTCTGGTTGAAAGTCCGCCAGCTCGGCCATGGCCTGGATCGGCTCGATCAGGGTCCGGGTAATGATCCCCGCGCTGTTGAGCAGGCGTTCGGTGTGCAAGGCCTGGGCGCGCGAGTCGTCGATGATCAGCACTTTATAGGGCTCGTACTGGGCGACGCAGGTCAGGACTTCGATTTTTTCCAGCAGGCTCGACGCTTCAAGGGTGCCGGTGAGGAACTCCTGGCCGCCGGCGCGCACGGCGGCGAGGCGGGTCGGGGTGTCGGTTTCATGCAGGCTGAAAAACAGCAGCGGCAAACGCTGGTCGAGACCTTCCTGGGCTTCGGCCGCCAGTTTCAGGCCGACGCCGGGGCCGCTGAAGTCGACGTCCATGACGATGGCCGCTGGCAGGCGCTCGACCATCGAGGAGCGGAAGGCCGCCACGCTCTCCAGGGACTGGGCGCTGAGCCCGAAAAATTCCAGCTGCTTGGCCAGTCGCTCGGCACGGTCATGATCCTGCAGCATCACGTAGATCGGTTTGCGTAACGGCGGCAGGAACGTCTGGTCGAGCTGGTCGCCATGGCGCAGGCCGGTGCGCGACAGGCGTTGCATCAACCGGTTGAGGTCGCTGATCAGGCCGCTGCTGAGGCGTCCGCGATTGGCGTCGACAGCCTCCAGGGACTGGCCGATGTGGCGCGCCAGCTGTGAGTGTTCCGGTTGTTCGAAGCGTTCGGCGAAACGCAGCAGGCGCAGGTTGGCCTCGCTCAGTTCCGCCAGTTCCTGGGTCGACCATTCAGCGCGCTGCAGGCGCTGCCATATCTCAAGAACCTGACGTGCTTGATGAATTACCCGCTGGGCAAAGTGGTGCTTGAGGCGCTCGCGGCTGGGCTCTTCTGGCTCGGTCATATCCTGACTACTAGTTAGGGGGCAAGCTGAGGTCGACTGGTGGCTCTATGCTAGCATCTCTTTTCTGTTACATGAGTGTCGTACGTTAATAATCTTGGGCATCCATCTATTTAGTTTCTGACTGGTCGGTCGCCAATTGGCTGCTGATACTTGCAAAGGTCCCGTCAGCCACGGGTTTGGCCGGCTTCGAGTTGAGTCCTGAGGTTGTTGGCACCGGGCTGCGCGGGTCGCGTATCTGTTGCTGGAAGCCAGGCAGTTTTTCGTCTTTTATGGACTAAGGGATTCCCTTAGAAGGCATTGGATAAATTTCGCTGTAAAGCCATCCGCGGGTGCCGGGCAAAGGCACGTTGTTGTATGGTTGTGGTCGAAACGATGAACTCAAGTAATTGAAAGGATATCGCCATGCTGGACTGGAAAAACCGCGCCGGTAGCGCGCCTGAACGTGCCGCTGAACCGAAGTCGGCTACCCGCAGTTATCTGGGCGGCCTGTTTTTCAGCCGGGCGCTGGCCACACTGATTGGTATCTACCTGCTGGTGACGATTGCTCTGGGTTGGTACTGGAGCGCGGAACCTGATCTGTTTCCGGTACAGCAGAATGCGCAACTTGCTGCCGAACGGGACGGCAAGCAGATGGTGGTCGGCTACACCACGGTGGAAACCCTCAAGAGCGTCGCCGGTACCCTGCTGAACAAGCCAGGCGGCTACATTTCCAACGACCGCCTGCCGCCGGGCCTGTGGATGGACAACATGCCGAGCTGGGAATATGGCGTGCTGGTGCAGGTGCGCGACCTGAGCCGTGCGCTGCGTAAAGACTTCGCCCGCTCGCAGTCGCAGTCCACCGAGGACGCCGACCTGGCCAAGGCCGAGCCGCGTTTCAACTTCGACAATAAAAGCTGGGTGCTGCCTTCCAGTGAGTCCGAGTTCCAGGAAGGGATCAACTCCCTGACCCGCTACCAGACCCGCCTGTCCGATCCGAACCAGAAGAGCGCGCTGTTCTTTGCCCGCGCCGACAACCTGAACAACTGGCTGGGTGACGTCGGTACCCGCCTGGGTTCGTTGTCGCAACGGCTGTCGGCCAGCGTTGGTCGGGTCAAGCTCAACACCGCGCTGAAAACCGAGGTCATTACGCCGGGGCAGGTGCCGCAGGTCGACGAAGAAATCGTCGAAACCCCATGGCTGCAGATCGACAACGTGTTCTACGAAGCCCGCGGCCAGGCCTGGGCCTTGTCCCACCTGCTGCGCGCCATCGAAGTCGACTTCGCCGATGTGCTGGCCAAGAAGAACGCCACGGTCAGCGTGCGCCAGATCATTCGTGAGCTGGAAGCGTCGCAGGAAGCGGTCTGGAGCCCGATGATCCTCAATGGCAGCGGCTTCGGCGTGCTGGCAAACCACTCGCTGGTAATGGCCAACTACATTTCCCGGGCCAACGCCGCCGTGATCGATTTGCGTCAATTGCTGAATCAGGGCTGAGCCATGGCCGATAGCTCCATCGATAACGCGCTCGAGGCCGCCCATCGGGCGGCCTCGGATGCCGAGCAGATCGCCTGGGTCGACGAGCAGGACAACCTGCTCGGCGCACTGGTGCGTTCCGACCTGCGCGAGCGCGGGCTGATCGGGCGCGGCACCTACATCATGTTGTTCAACTCCGCCGGTGAGCTCTGCGTGCACCGGCGCACCCTGAGCAAGGCGATCTACCCGGGTTACTGGGACGTGGCGGCGGGCGGCATGGTGCTCGCCAGCGAAACCTACGCGGAGTCGGCCGCTCGGGAGCTTGAAGAAGAGCTGGGCGTGAGCGGGGTGGAGTTGACCGTGCATGACCACTTTTTCTTCGAGGACACCGGCAATCGACTCTGGTGTTCGGCGTTTTCGGCAGTGTGGGACGGCCCGCTGGTCCTGCAACCGGAAGAGGTGCTGGAAGCGTGCTTCATGCCCGTTGAGCAAGTGCTGCGCGATATCGAGCAAAAGCCTTACTGCCCGGACTCTTTAGCCGCCTTGAAGCGCTATCTTCGTGCCCGTGGCGAAGACGTCGCAAAAGAGGCATAAATTGGCGCCGATTGGCTCTTAGCAATCGGCGTTTTTGCCGTTACACTGCGCGACCTTTTCAAACTGAACCGGTATTGCTGGTTGTTGTTGTAGGAGCGAGCTTGCTCGCGAAGAACGCAAGGACGACGCGTATAACCCGATTACCCGCATTATCGTTGACGTCCATCGCGAGCAAGCTCGCTCCTACAGATGGCGTCATCGTTCGTGAGCAATTGCGTTTCAGCAATGTTGTACCGTTTCAGTAGCGCTGCCCCTGCCTGAGTGGGGCTTCGCGGTCGATGGCACCTGCCCAGGTTGCCGCGACCAGTCTTTGTCCTCCCAAGAGGATTGCCGGTGGCCAAAAAAGCCGCATCCTTCGCCGCCCTTGGTGGCCTGGTATTTTCCACCGACGCAGGTCGTCATTGCCCGGACTGCAGTAAACCGGTGGACGCCTGCATCTGCAAACAGACCGTTATCCCGGCCGGCGACGGCATCGCTCGCGTGCGTCGCGAAAGCAAGGGCCGTGGCGGCAAGACGGTGACCACCATCACCGGCGTGCCGTTGGCGGAAGACGCGCTCAAGGAACTGGCCACGACGTTGAAAAAGCGCTGTGGTACCGGTGGAGCGTTGAAAGACGGGATCATTGAAATCCAGGGCGATCATGTCGAGCTACTCTTGGCTGAACTGATCAAGCACGGTTTCAAGGCGAAGAAGTCCGGCGGCTAGCAGCCTCTGTGAAAACCACCCGCGGCTTGATCCAGACCTGCCCACCTGCAGGCCTGGCGTCGTCACCATGGTTTTCACAGAGCCTGTTCATGACCGGTTTCTAAACTCACTGCGGTCGGCGAGGTCTATCCCTTCGTTGACGAACCGTCATTTTCATTCTTTAGACTGCGCCGGCCTGAATCCAGGCGACGCACTATGACTTCTTTATAGGGGACTTCAATGTCCGTACGACGCACACGCAAAGACGATGGCAGCCAATGGACAGTTGCGGACAGCCGCAGTGTTTACGGGATTCGCCATTGGGGGGCCGGGTATTTCGCGATCAATGACGCCGGTCGCGTCGAAGTTCGTCCCAACGGTCCGAGCAGTTCACCCATCGATCTGTTCGAGCAAGTGGACCAGTTGCGCAAGAGCGGCCTGTCCTTGCCATTGCTGGTCCGTTTCCCGGACATCCTGCAAGACCGCGTGCGTCAGCTGACCGGTGCGTTCGACGCCAACATCGAGCGCCTGGAATACCAGAGCAAGTACACCGCGCTGTACCCGATCAAGGTGAACCAGCAGGAAGCGGTGATCGAGAACATCATCGCCACCCAGAACGTCTCCATCGGCCTGGAAGCCGGATCCAAGCCTGAGCTGCTGGCGGTGCTGGCGCTGGCGCCGAAGGGCGGCACCATCGTCTGCAACGGCTACAAGGACCGCGAGTTCATCCGTCTGGCACTGATGGGCCAGAAGCTTGGCCACAACGTGTTCATCGTGATCGAGAAAGAATCCGAAGTCGGCCTGGTGATCGAAGAAGCCGCCTCGCTCAAGGTCAAGCCACAGGTCGGCCTGCGGGTGCGCCTGTCGTCCCTGGCGTCGAGCAAGTGGGCCGACACCGGTGGCGAGAAATCCAAGTTCGGCCTGTCGGCGGCGCAACTGCTGTCGGTGGTCGAGCGTTTCCGCGCCGCCGGCCTGGACCAGGGCATTCGCCTGCTGCACTTCCACATGGGTTCGCAGATCGCCAACCTGGCCGACTACCAGCACGGTTTCAAGGAAGCGATCCGTTACTACGGCGAACTGCGCAACCTCGGCCTGCCGGTGGATCACATCGACGTCGGCGGTGGCCTGGGCGTGGACTACGACGGTACGCACTCGCGTAACGCCAGCTCGATCAACTACGACATGGACGATTACGCCGGTGTCGTGGTCGGGATGCTCAAGGAGTTCTGCGACGCGCAGAGCCTGCCGCACCCGAACATCTTCTCCGAAAGCGGCCGCTCCCTGACCGCCCACCACGCCATGCTGGTGATCCAGGTGACCGACGTCGAGAAGCACAACGACGACGTGCCACAGATCGAGAACAAGGAAGCGCTGCCGGAAACCGTGCAGTGGCTGGTGGACCTGCTGGGTCCGACCGACATCGAGATGGTCACCGAAACCTACTGGCGCGCCACGCACTACATGAGCGACGTGGCTGCCCAGTACGCCGACGGCAAACTGACCCTGGCCGAAAAAGCCCTGGCAGAGCAATGCTACTTCGCCGTGTGCCGTCGCCTGCACAACTCGTTGAAGGCGCGCCAGCGTTCCCACCGCCAGGTGCTGGACGAACTCAACGACAAGCTGGCCGACAAGTACATCTGCAACTTCTCGGTGTTCCAGAGCTTGCCGGACACCTGGGCTATCGACCAGGTATTGCCGATCATCCCGCTGCACCGCCTCGACGAAGAGCCACTGCGTCGCGCGGTGCTGCAGGACCTGACCTGCGACTCCGACGGCAAGATCAACCAGTACGTCGACGAGCAGAGCATCGAGACCAGCCTGCCGGTGCACTCGTTGAACGAGGGCGAGGACTACCTGCTGGGCGTGTTCCTGGTCGGCGCCTACCAGGAAATTCTCGGCGACATGCACAACCTGTTCGGTGACACCGACTCGGTGAACATCTACCAGAATGCCGACGGCAGCATCTATCACGCCGGTATCGAGACCCACGACACCATCGAAGACATGCTGCGTTACGTGCACTTGTCGCCGGAAGAACTGATGACCCACTACCGCGACAAGTGCGCCAGTGCCCGCATCAGTGCCAGCGAGCGCACCCAGTTCCTCGATGCGCTGCGCCTGGGCCTGACCCGTTCGTCTTACCTGTCTTCCTGAGGTAAGCACTGCTCTCATCAGGCTGTCTGAAAATTTACCGTTTGCGTCGGAAATTTCAGATGGCCTGGTGCGACATTTCTCTTTTTTCCAGCGAAAAGGACCGCGTCTCGGCTATCCAAGCTATTTCGTCCTCTTTTCGCGTAGGCCTTTTCCTAAGTTGTATTTCGCCTCTCTACTCGGCCATGTCTCTCGGCGAGAATCCCCGGCTGTCCCTCCTGTAGAGAAACGCCCATGGTCGATCCAGTCAACGAGCCGTCATTTCGTCTGGACGTAGCAGGTCTGTCCAATGCCTTCGAAGTTCTGTCCTTTGCCGGTAGAGAATCCATCAGCGAACCTTTCGTGTTCGACGTGGACCTGCTGATCGAAGACCCGACGCTCGACCTCGCCGGCTTGCTGTACCGCCCGGCCTCCTTGCTTTTCGGTCCGGCGGGAAACGCCATCCATGGACAGTTGCATGAGCTGGTCCAGCGCGATCACGGCCCGGGGATCAGGCTCTGTCAGGTGCGGCTGGGGCCGAAACTCGCCTGCCTTGCCCAGCGCTTCAGCCAGCGTATTTTCAGCGACTGCTCGGTGCCGCAGATTCTTGATCAGGTACTCAGGGAGCACGGCATCGTCGATCAGGATCGGCGCTTTGAACTGGTTGGCGATTACCCGCCGCGGGATTTCTGCACGCAGTACCGGGAATCGGACCTGCAGTTTGTTCAGCGCTTGTGCGCCCAGGAGCGATTGCACTATCACTTCGAACACCGGGCTGACAGGCATTGCGTGGTGTTTGGCGAGGGTTCGGGGGATTTTCAGTTCGCTGAAGCGGCGCTTTTCAGTGTGGAGGGTGGGGAACCGGCAGTGCGTCGTTTTGAGCTCAAGCGCTGCACCGATGCCGCGGTGCAGCGCGTGGCGTGTGGCACTGACCTGTCAACGCTGCGCAGCGGCCAGTACATGCCGCTGTCCGGGCATCCGGTTGCCGAATGGAACCGGCCGTGGCTGGTGACCCATATCGAGCATCATGGCGCCCAGGGCGCGAGCCAGACCTACAGCAACCAGGTACGGGCGCAGCATCGGGTATTGCCCTTTGAATCGCCCCTCAGTGCGGTGAAACCAGGGATGCACAGCCTGCAACGGGCATGGGTCGTGGAAGTCGACATGCCGCCCCCTGATCCATCCAGGCCAGTGGCGGTGCAGTTCGACTGGCTTTATCAAGGGGAGGGCGCGGCGCCCAGCCATTGCTGGTTGCCATTGGCTGCTGCGAGTGGCGCCCGGTTGGCGCAAGGCACGGAGGTGGTGGTGAGCTTCACGGAAGGTGATCCGGACCAACCGTTGATTACCGGGTTCCTGCAAGGTCCCGCCAGTGTCGAGGCAGTCGAGGAACAGGATACGGTAGCCGCCACCACGGTTGTCGAAGATTGTTCGCTCGACGGCGTGCAGCAGTGGCTGGGTTCGGGCGAGCCGCTGATGCTGCTGTGCCTGCTGCCCGGTGGTGGCAGTTTCAATCATTGCGCGCAGGCGCTGTGCATCTGCCGCACGGCGACACGCCTTGGCCAGAGCGGTGCGGCATGACGGTGGTCCAGGCGCCCGATGCGAGCCCGCAATGGCTATTGCTGGACATGCCCGGCGCGCCGCAGGCCGGTGTGGCACTGCAAGAGACGTTTGCCGATGCCAGGCGATTGCGCTTGTTCGAAGACACGGAGTGGCAGGCATTGCAGGAGCAGGGGCCGCTACTCATCGATCTGCGGACCTGCCCGGCCCTGGCCGACCTGTACCGCGTCGACGGGCAGCGCTGGCGCGGCTTGCTGATATCCAGCGAAGCGCCGGCGTCGACATTGCTGGCGCATTTAAGGCGCATGCTCACGGTCTCGTTCGACCTGCATCACCGGGCCTTGCTGAGTTATTACAACCCGAACACCGCCAGTTATTTTTTTGATGCCTGCGATGCCGAGGAACTCAGTCGCTGGTTGGGGCCGATCAGCCAATTGCGCTGGTTCGGCGGCACCTGGGCGGATCGCGCGCTTGGCTGTCAGGGCTGGCAGCAGTTGCTCAACCCGGGGCTGGCCGTGCGCCCTCTGGCGGTCGAGGAGGATCTGAGCCCATGGCAGCGGGAAAAACTGCAGACCTGCCTGCTGGAGCAGCATGCCTGGCGCTGGAGTCAATCCACGGGGACTGATTTCATGCGGTTGTGGGGCTATCTGGAAGAGGGCCTGGCATTGGGTTTCAGCGAACGTCCGGTGCTCGATGGCTGGATGTGGCTGCGCTTGCAGTACCCCGATGCCTTGCCGGTGCAGCCATTATCGGGGGCTACCCAGCAAGAGCGCCTCGAAAGCCTGCGTAAGCGATGGCAGAACGATTCACCCTGAGTTGGCACGGTTGACGACTCCGCTTCAGTGAGTGCGGGCGAACCAGCCATCGTTCTGGCGCAGGCGCCAGGCAATCAAGCCGAGCGTCAGGCTGCGCAGCAACATGAACAGCAAAAAGGTTATCCACAAGCCGTGGTTGCCATAGCCCTGCAGCGCCCAGGCGAACGGCACCAGCAAGGCCACCGTCAACAGCATGCCGTTGCGCATTTCCCTGGCGCGGGTGGCGCCGATGAACAGCCCGTCGAGCAGGTAGCTCCAGACCGCGATCAGCGGCAGCACGGCAAGGTAGGGCAGGTACAGGAACGCGGTGTCGCGCACGCTGGTGATGTCGGTCTGCATTTCGATGAACAGGTGTCCGGCAAACATGAACAAGCCGGCAAAGCCCAGGCTTGCCAACAACGACCAGCCACAGGCAACCACCAGGGAGCGGCGCAAGGCATCGCGGTCGCGCGCGCCGATGGCGTGTCCGCACAGGGCTTCCACGGCATGGGCCAGGCCGTCGAGCGCGTGGGCGGTCAGCAGCAGGCCGTTGAGCAGCAGGGCATTGGCGGCGACAGTTGCATCACCCAGCCGGGCGCCTTGCACGGTGATCAGGAAAAACACCGATTGCAGCGCCAGGCTGCGGATGAAAATGTCGCGATTGACCGCCAGCAGCGGTCGCCAACTCTGCCAAAGCGCCAAGGCGGCCCAGACGATATGCCCGGGATAGGCGCGCAGGGCGTGGCGGGTCAGCAACAGGCCGATCAGCGCACCGGTCCACTCGGCGATCACCGAAGCCCGGGCCGCACCCACCACCCCCCATTCCAGGCCAAGGACAAACCACAGGTTCAGGGCAATGTTGACCAGGTTGGTCGTCAGCAGAATCACCAGCGGCGCGCGGGCGTTCTGCGTGCCGAGAAACCAGCCGACCAGCGCATAACTGGCCAGTGCCGCCGGCAGGCCGAACAGCCGCGTGTGGAAAAACTCGCGGGTCATCTGGTCCAGTTCCGCCGACGGTTGCATGAAGTGCAGCGCCACCCCGCTCAATGGCACGCCCAGCGCGCCCAAAACCACTGCCAGCCCCATGGCCAGCAACAGACCCTGCAACAGAATCTGCCGTAGCGCCGCGCCATCCCCGCGCCCTGCGGCCTGGGCGGCAAAACCGGTGGAGCCCATGCGCAGAAAACCCATGGCCCAGGCGAGGAAGGTATAGAGGCTGGCCCCGACCGCCACGGCTCCGAGCTGATGGGCATGGGGCAGGTGGCCAATAACGGTGCTGTCGACCAGTGCCACCAGCGGTACGGAAATGTTCGAGAGAATCATCGGCGCAGCCAGCGCCCAGACCCTACGATGGGTTGGGCGGTCGCGCCAGTCGGCGATCAGGTTGGACATGCAGGCTCCTTGGGGAGCGGGCATTGTAGCGACCCCTGCAGAATCTGCAGCGATCCATTGCCGGGGTCAGTGCATGATCCAGCTAAGCAACCACAACCCCAGCATCAACCAGATGATCCCCATGATGATCGAGGCGTTCATGAACGCGCGGATCGCCGACCACAACAGCACCAACCCGAGGATCAGGGTGACGATGCTGATGATCGAGGTGTCCATGCCCAGCGCCTCGGACAAGCCTTCGACAAAATGGCTGCTGGCGCGACTCACCAGTTGGAACAGACCGCTGAGGGCGTCAACGATGAAACGGATGGCTGTGCCCAGTATCTGGCCAAGCCACTCAAAGAAACCTTCTACCTGCATGGAATGAACGTCCTGTCTTCTGTAGGAGCTGGCTTGCCAGCGAATTTTTACAGGCGCCGCCGAAACACGCCATCGACTGATTATGGTGCAAAGACTGTCACCGCTGCCAGGCACTTGCCTTCCCCCGTCATCCCCTTGAAGCTATACGCCTTCAGGAGAGCCCGATGAACCTTGTTGAACTGACCGAACGCCTGCACGCCATCCGTGATCGCAATGACTGGCGGCAATTTCACAGCCCGAAAAACCTGGCCATGGCCGCCAGTGTCGAAATGTCCGAGCTGGTGGAGATTTTCCAGTGGCTGAGCGAAGACCAGTCACGGCAGCTGCCGGCCGACAAGCTGGCCCATGCCGGGCAGGAAATCGGCGATATCGTGCTCTATCTGTTGTTGCTGTGCAGCGAATTGGGCCTGGACATGAATGACGTCGTGCGCAGCAAGCTGGCGGACAGCGAGCGGAGGTTCAGCTGATGAGCGACCGTCATTTCGATCAACTGGCGACGCGCTTCGCCGAAAAAATATACGGCGGCGCCAAAGGCGCGATTCGCCTGGCGGTGCTGCAGGCCGACTTGGCGGAGGCCCTGCCGGATCGGCCGCTGCGGGTGCTGGATATCGGCGCCGGCCTTGGCCACATGTCGTTGTGGCTGGCCGAGCGTGGCCACCAGGTGACCCTGGCCGAACCCGCCGAACCCATGCTCGAAGGCGCCCGCCAGCGCTTTGCCGACGCGGGACAGACTGCCACCTTCATCCAGGCGCCCTGGCAGGAACTGCTCGGTCAGCTCACCGAACCCTACGACCTGGTGCTGTGTCATGCCGTGCTGGAATGGCTGGCCGAACCGCACGCCATCCTGCCGGTGCTGCATCAGCTGACCAAGGCCGACGGCTGGCTGTCCCTGGCCTTCTACAACCGCGACGCGCTGATTTACCGCAACTTGCTCAAGGGCCATTTCCGCAAGATGCGCAAGAACGACATGGCCGGTGAAAAGCAGAGCCTGACCCCGCAACAGCCGCTGGACCCACGGGAGTTGGCGGCGCAACTTGACGGCCTGTGGCAGGTCGAAAGCCAGAGTGGCGTGCGGGTTTTTCACGATTACATGCCGGTGGAGTTCCAGGCCCGCGCCGAACTGGTGGATCTGCTCGAAATGGAGTTGGCCCACCGTCGCCATCCAAGCTTTGCCGGGCTTGGACGTTACTTGCACTGGATCTGTCGGCCGGTCTGATCGGAGCTCGAAATGAAAAGTCGTTCAGGGTTGCTGTTGATCTGCCTGGGCCTGGCTGCCTGCCAGGGCAGCAATCCGTACGTGGCAAGTTCCAGGCCCTTGCCGCCTGCCCCGCCTCAAGCGGCCACTACCTTCGATCGCAGCGCCTACCCGGCGCCACCGCGAGACTACGGGCGGTATCGCAGCTGGGCCTGGCTCAATGGGCAGCTGCCGCCGGGCACTACCTGGGCGGATTCGGCGCAGGTCGCCGAAGCGGTCAGCAACGCCCTGGACCAACGCGGCCTGCGGCCCCTGCATGACAATCGGCCGGCGGACCTGTTCGTCAGCGCTGACCTGCGCCTGGAAACCCGCTTGCGTCAGGTCCAGGACGATTACGGCTACTACGGCGGTTACGGCGGCTACAATCGATATGGTTATGGGCCGGGTTACGGCATGTACGGCAGCATGCCAATTGTGCGCACTTACGAGGAACAGGTCGTGGTGGTTCATGTCGACCTGTTCGACGCGCAAGACGGTCAATCGGTCTGGAGTTCCAGTGCGGAAACCAGCAACCGGGGGAGCCAGGGCGAGCGGGTCGACGCCATACGGGAGGCTGTAGAAAAGGCAATGTCGGCGTATCCTCCCAGTTAGCTTCCTGTGGTCAAGAAGCATTTCGCAGGTTCATGTCTTCTACCGGAGAATCATCATGTTCCGCCGTCTCGCTTTACTGGCAGTGGCCTTGCTGCTCAGTGCCTGCGCTGCCAATCAGGTCAATCATGACTTCGACGCCAGCCGCGATTTTGCCGCGTATCACAGCTGGAGCTGGAAAGAACCCGCGCTGCAATACCGTCCCGATGACCCCAGGATCAAGAGCGACCTGACCGAACAGCGCGTGCGCGAATCGGTAGTCGACCAGCTCGACCAACGTGGCCTGCGCCAGGCAGGCGCTGGCGCCAAGGGCGACTTGAGTGTGCAGACCTACCTGGTAGTCGAGGAACGCCAGCAACAGGTGACGACCAACTACGGCGGCGGTTGGGGTAACCCCTGGTACGGCTACTATGGCGCGCCGATGTACAACGAAACCCGCCTGGTGTCCTACAAGGTCGCGACCATCCAGATCGACCTGCTCGACGGCAAGGACGGCAAGCTGGTGTGGCGCGGCAGTGACGAGCAAATCCTCAGCCGCACCCCCAACCCGACGGACCGCAGCACTGCGATACACGAAACGGTCACGCGGATCCTGGCGAACTATCCCCCGCACCGATAAAAACCCCCTACGGTCGAAAAATTATCAAGGAGCTGGCGTGTGTAGGAGCTGGCTTGCCAGCGAAGGCGGTTTGTCAGGCGAGGAAGATGTTGGCTGTGCCGGCCTCTTCGCTGGCAAGCCAGCTCCTACAGGTTTGTTGGGTGTTGCCGGGAATTGCGTCTGGCGGTGATCACCTTGTAGGAGCTGGCTTGCCAGCGAAGGCGGTTTGTC
>NZ_JAXDEO010000178.1:0-467 GCF_035064975.1 Pseudomonas sp. YuFO20 | reverse complement strand
CTTCAGCAAAAGTTCTCCCTAGGACGCATCGGCGCCGATAGGTGTTGTTCCCCCGAAGCGGCGCTCACGTTGTGCAAATGCATTCAGCGCACCTTCAAAGACAAGTTCATCGAAATCAGGCCAGAGCACATCAGTAAAGTAAAGTTCAGCATAGGCGATTTGCCACAGCAGGAAGTTACTGATGCGATGCTCGCCACCGGTGCGGATAACCAAATCCACCGGCGCCAGGTCGCTCATGCAAACCCGCTCGTTCAATAATTCCTCGCTGATCTGATCCGGGTGCAACTCCCCCACCCGTACTCGTTCGGCCAGTTCCCTTACTCCCTGAATGATATCCCAACGGCCACCGTAGTTGGCAGCGATATTGAGCGTCAGGCCATCGTTATTTTCCGTCAGTGCTTCAGAGCGGCGGATCCGCTCCTGCAAACGCGAGCTGAAGCGGCTGATATCGCCGATCACCCGCAGCC
>NZ_JAXDEO010000177.1:0-470 GCF_035064975.1 Pseudomonas sp. YuFO20 | reverse complement strand
CGGGCTGGATGCGGAAACCACCGGCGCGGTTCTGCAACAAGACGCCGGTCTTGTTGGAGACGATCGCCGAGCCGAAGGAATGCGCGATCGAGTTGATGAAGGAGCAGACGTTGCGATCCTTGTCGACCACGGTGATGTAGACCGTCGACGGATTCATCGGCGGCGCGACGTTCGGCAGGTCGAGCAACCCGTCCATCCGGATGTTCTTGATGTGCTCGTCGGCGAATTCCTTCGACAGGATGCCGGCGACATCGACATGGGCATGCTGCGGATCGCCGATGTACTGCTCACGCATCATGTAGGCGATGCGCGCCGCCTCCGCCTCCAGATGGAAGCGCTCGACGCTGAGCGGCTTGAACTTGGTCAGGTCGAAGCGCGACAGGATGTTGAGCATCACCAGCATGGTGATGCCCGGGCCGTTCGGCGGGCACTGCCAGACGTCGTAGCCCTTGTACATCGTGCCGATCGGC
>NZ_JAXDEO010000176.1:0-470 GCF_035064975.1 Pseudomonas sp. YuFO20 | reverse complement strand
AACCAGGCTGATCAGCTCCCCCTGGCGCTTAACGTCTTCGCCGTGCGACAACACCAGCGTCTGGTAACCGAGCGACTTGGCCTTGCTCTCGGCCCCCTTGGCCTCTGCGGAGTAATAAGGGTTATCCAGCGAATTGACGAGAATGGCGATCGTGCCCTTTTCCGCCGCCATGGCAGAGGTGCAGGCAAAACAGGTGAGCAGGGTAAGGTAAGTGGCTATTTTTCTCATGATGGTGTTCTCTTATCGTTGTGTTGAACATCGTCTGGTGTTGGCGATCGCTGCAGTTGCCGCTTACCAAATGGTAAAACCGCCGTCGATCATCAGGTCCGCGCCGGTGATCATGTCGCTGCCGTTGCTGGCAAAAAACAGGATCGCCGCCGCAATTTCGTCGGTATAAGCAAAACGCCCCAGCGGGATCAGTTTTTTCATCGCCTCGCCCTTCTCGCCGCGCCAGGCTTTCTCTCCCATAG
>NZ_JAXDEO010000175.1:0-471 GCF_035064975.1 Pseudomonas sp. YuFO20 | reverse complement strand
AGCAGGCGGCCGTTCAGCGTATAGCCTTTCTGCATCACCATCATCACGTGGTTCGGCTGATGATCGGCGGATTCCATCATGCTCATCGCCTGATGCACTTCCGGGTTGAACGGCACGTTGACGTCGCCGACGATTTCGATACCGTACTTACGCACCACGTCCAGCAGCGATTTCAGCGTCAGCTCGATGCCTTCGATCATCGCGGCCAGTTCCGGATTGTTTTTATCCGCCAGATCCAGCGCGCGCTCCAGGTTGTCGATCACCGGCAGCAGATCGCCGGAGAATTTCTCCAGGGCGAACTTGTGCGCTTTCTCGACGTCCAGTTCGGCGCGGCGGCGGATGTTCTCCGCTTCGGCTTTGGCGCGCAGCAGGCTGTCGCGCTCGTGCTGCTGAGCTTCCGCCAGTTGGGCTTCCAGTTCGGCGATACGCGCATCGCGCAGATCGACGCCTTCCGCCGCTTCCGGCAGCGTA
>NZ_JAXDEO010000174.1:0-471 GCF_035064975.1 Pseudomonas sp. YuFO20 | reverse complement strand
AATGCGGCATGAACCTGCACCGGCCGATCAAGGCCGTCGCGCTGTCGAACGATGCGCGGGCCAACGTGGCGCGGATCGAGGAGATCTGGGCCGATTGCCACGCGCGCTACGGCAGGCAAGGCCCGTTCCTGTTCGGGGCATTCTCGGCGGCGGATGCGATGTACGCCCCCGTGGTGCATCGCTTCCGCACCTACGCGATCCCAGTGAAGGCTGAGGCGCAGCATTATGTCGATGCCATGATGGCGCTGCCGGCGTTCCAGGAATGGACCCGCGATGGCCTTGCCGAGACGCTGCGGATCGACCGATTCGAGGACGCCTGACTGGTCCCTCGCTGCCGAATTGTGACAGCAGCCACAAAGATCGCGGCTTGACGCCGCGGGGCCGAAGGCGTCGAATCCGAAACACCGGTTTTGCAAGTCGTGAAAGGACTTAGACCATGGGCATTCTCGATTCCCTGGAGAATTCGCCGGA
>NZ_JAXDEO010000173.1:0-474 GCF_035064975.1 Pseudomonas sp. YuFO20 | reverse complement strand
ATTACAGCGCGCGGAACGCGATCTCCGTCGGGATTGCCTCGCCCTGCCAATACATCTGCGCAGCCACGCGACCGGCCAGTTGACGATACATTTCGGCGAATTCGCTGTCCGGGCGGCTGATCACCGTCGGCGTACCGCGATCCAGGTCTTCGCGCAGCGAGATATGCAGCGGCATCTGCCCCAGCAGGCGGCTGTGGTATTTCTGCACCAGCTTCTCGGCGCCGCCGGTGCCGAAGATCGGCTCATGGTGGCCGCAGTTGCTGCAGATATGCACGCTCATGTTTTCCACGATGCCCAGCACCGGCACATGCACTTTCTCGAACATCACGATGCCCTTGGCGGCATCCAGCAAGGCGATATCCTGCGGCGTGGTGACCACCAGCGCGCCGGTTACCGGAATGTTCTGCGACAGCGTCAGCTGGATGTCGCCGGTGCCCGGCGGCATGTCCAGCACCAGATAATCCAGATCCGGCC
>NZ_JAXDEO010000172.1:0-477 GCF_035064975.1 Pseudomonas sp. YuFO20 | reverse complement strand
CTCGACGGTCAACGGCGTGGAAACCGCCCACCCGATCACCCTAGGCGCAGTGCTGATCGCCATTCTGGTATTGATCATCACCATGCAGCTGGTGCGCAACCTGCCGGCGCTGCTGGAACTAGCGGTGCTGCAGCACCTGGATCTGTCGCCGGGCACCGGTTACGCCATCACCACCATCACCAAATACCTGCTGTTGCTGTTCGGCGCCATTCTCAGCTTTTCCTGGATCGGCATCGAATGGTCGAAACTGCAGTGGGTGGTCACCGCGCTCAGCGTGGGTCTCGGCTTTGGCATGCAGGAGATTTTCTCCAACTTCATCTCCGGCCTGATCATCCTGTTCGAGAAGCCGATCCGCATCGGCGATACCGTAACGATCCGCAACCTGACCGGCACGATAACCAAGATCAATACCCGTGCGACCACCATCGCCGATTGGGACTGCAAAGAGATCATCGTGCCGAACAAGGCGTTCATCAC
>NZ_JAXDEO010000171.1:0-481 GCF_035064975.1 Pseudomonas sp. YuFO20 | reverse complement strand
CCTTGTAGGAGCTGGCTTGCCAGCGAAGACGGCCTATCAGCCACCATCAATGTTGACTGACACACCGCCTTCGCGAGCAAGCTCGCTCCTACAAGGTCATATCCGATTGAGCCACAAAACCTTGTAGAAGCTGGCTTGCCAGCGAAGACGGCCTATCAGCCACCATCAATGTTGGCTGACACACCGCCTTCGCGAGCAAGCTCGCTCCTACAAGGTCATATCCGATTGAGCCACAAAACCTTGTAGGAGCTGGCTTGCCGAAGACGGCCTATCAGCCACCATCAATGTTGACTGACATACCGCCTTCGCGAGCAAGCTCGCTCCTACAAGGTCATATCCGATTGAGCCGCAAAACCTTGTAGGAGCTGGCTTGCCAGCGAAGACGGCCTATCAGCCACCATCAATGTTGACTGACACACCGCCTTCGCGAGCAAGCTCGCTCCTACAAGGTCATATCCGATTGAGCCACAAAACCTTGTAG
>NZ_JAXDEO010000170.1:0-483 GCF_035064975.1 Pseudomonas sp. YuFO20 | reverse complement strand
CATCACCGACGAGGCCGAGAAGGCCAAGAAGATCGAGCAGATCAAGGCCGACATCGAGCGCTTCCGCGAGATCGTGCTGAAGGCGGAAGAGGATTTCGAGGTCGAGCCCGCCAAGGGCAACAAGCCCGCCAAGACCGTGAAGAAGCCGGGCGGCCTCTACATCATCGGCTCCGAGCGGCACGAATCCCGCCGCATCGACAACCAGCTGCGCGGCCGCTCCGGCCGTCAGGGCGATCCCGGCCGCTCGAAATTCTTCCTGTCGCTGGAAGACGACCTGATGCGCATCTTCGGCTCCGACCGGCTCGACAGCATGCTGCAGCGGCTCGGCCTGCAGGAAGGCGAGGCCATCATCCATCCCTGGATCAACAAGGCGCTCGAAAAGGCCCAGCAGAAGGTCGAGGCGCGCAACTTCGACATCCGCAAGAACCTGCTCAAGTTCGACAACGTCCAGAACGACCAGCGCAAGGTGATCTTCGACCAGCG
>NZ_JAXDEO010000016.1:0-114214 GCF_035064975.1 Pseudomonas sp. YuFO20 | reverse complement strand
GCGAAGTTGTGGGTCAGTTCCAGTGCCCGAGCGAGACGCATAAAAAAATCCGATGCCAGTTCAGGCATCGGATTTTGATTTCTTGCGGCCAAAGGTCAAGCGAGATGGCTTAACTGATCGGCATTAGCCACCAGGGCCTCCCTTTTTTATTGCGATCTGCCGTTACAGACTGGCAATCCGCGCATGTTGCTCCGCCAGTTTGCCCAGGGCCTGTTCGGCTTCGGCCAGTTTGGCGCGTTCTTTCTCGATGACTTCAGCGGGTGCCTTGTCAACGAAACCGGCGTTGGACAGCTTGCCGCCGACGCGCTGCACTTCGCCTTGCAGGCGCTGGATTTCCTTGTCCAGGCGCGCAAGCTCGGCACCCTTGTCGATCAGGCCGGCCATCGGTACCAGCACTTCCATCTCGCCAACCAGTGCGGTGGCGGACAGGGGGGCTTCTTCGCCAGCCGCCAGCACGGTGATCGATTCCAGACGCGCCAGCTTCTTCAGCAGCGCTTCGTTCTCGGTCAGGCGACGCTGATCCTCGGC
The DNA here is from genome assembly GCF_035064975.1 of Pseudomonas sp. YuFO20. NCBI lineage: Bacteria > Pseudomonadati > Pseudomonadota > Gammaproteobacteria > Pseudomonadales > Pseudomonadaceae > Pseudomonas > Pseudomonas sp. YuFO20. Next base: position 113,686 of record NZ_JAXDEO010000016.1, on the reverse strand, counting down.
GCTGACATTCTTCAGGAACAATGGCAGCGGTTTACCCGGGCCGATGTTCATTTCGCCACGGATGTTGCGCGTGCCGAGCATCAGGCCCTTGAGCCACTCGATGTCGTCTTCGGCAGCCTGGTCGATGCGTGCTTCATTGGCCACTGGCCAAGGTTGCAGCATGATCGTCTTGCCTTCGATACCGGCCAGCGGCGCGAGGCGCTGCCAGATTTCTTCGGTGATGAACGGCATGAATGGATGCGCCAGGCGCAGGGCTACTTCGAGCACGCGAACCAGGGTGCGACGGGTGCCGCGCTGGCGTTCGACCGGGGCATTTTCGTCCCACAGCACAGGCTTGGACAGTTCCAGGTACCAGTCGCAATACTGGTTCCAGATGAACTCGTACAGGGCTTGCGCGGCCAGGTCGAAACGGAACTGGTCGAGCTGGCGAGTCACTTCGGCTTCGGTGCGTTGCAGCTGCGAAATGATCCAGCGATCGGCCAGCGAGAGCTCGTAGGCTTCGCCGTTCTGACCGCAGTCTTCGCCTTTGTCCAGTACGTAGCGCGCGGCGTTCCAGATCTTGTTGCAGAAGTTGCGATAGCCTTCGACGCGGCCCATGTCGAACTTGATGTCGCGACCGGTGGATGCCAGCGAACAGAAGGTGAAGCGCAGGGCGTCGGTGCCATAGCTGGCGATGCCTTCGGCGAACTCTTCGCGGGTCTGCTTCTCGATCTTCTTCGCCAGTTTCGGCTGCATCATGCCGGAGGTGCGTTTCTGCACCAGCTCTTCCAGCTCGATGCCGTCGATGATGTCCAGCGGGTCAAGGACGTTGCCCTTGGACTTGGACATCTTCTGGCCTTGGCCATCACGCACCAGGCCGTGTACGTACACGGTCTTGAACGGCACCTGCGGCGTGCCGTCTTCGTTTTTCACCAAGTGCATGGTGAGCATGATCATCCGGGCAACCCAGAAGAAAATGATGTCGAAGCCGGTGACCAACACGTCGGTGGAGTGGAATTTCTTCAGGAACTCGGTCTGTTCCGGCCAGCCGAGGGTGGAGAAGGTCCACAGGCCCGAGCTGAACCAGGTGTCGAGTACGTCGTTGTCCTGTTGCAGCGCGATGTCCGGGCCGAGGTTGTGCTTGGCGCGCACTTCGGCTTCGTCGCGACCGACGTAGACTTTGCCCGACTCGTCATACCAGGCCGGAATCCGGTGGCCCCACCACAGTTGGCGGCTGATGCACCAGTCCTGGATGTCGCGCATCCACGAGAAGTACATGTTTTCGTATTGTTTCGGCACGAACTGGATGCGGCCGTCTTCAACAGCGGCAATCGCAGGTTCGGCCAGCGGCTTGGTGGACACATACCACTGGTCGGTCAGCCACGGCTCGATGATGGTACCGGAGCGGTCGCCTTTCGGCACTTTCAGGGCGTGATCGTCGACGCTGACCAGCAGGCCTGCGGCTTCGAACGCGGCTACGATCTGCTTGCGCGCTTCGAAGCGGTCCAGACCGGCATATTCCGCCGGGATCTTGCCGTCGATCGTTTCGTTCAGGGTGCCATCGAGATTGAATGCCTGCACGGCTGGCAGCACGTGGGCGTTCTTGTCGAAGATGTTCAGCAGCGGCAGGTTGTGGCGCTTGCCGACTTCGTAGTCGTTGAAATCGTGGGCCGGGGTGATTTTCACGCAACCGGTGCCGAATTCAGGGTCGCAGTAATCGTCGGCGATGATCGGGATGCGGCGGCCGACCAGCGGCAGCTCGACGAATTTGCCGATCAGGGCTTTGTAGCGTTCATCGTTCGGGTTAACCGCGACGGCGGAGTCGCCGAGCATGGTTTCCGGACGAGTCGTCGCGACGATCAGGAAATCGTTGCCTTCAGCGGTCTTGGCGCCATCGGCCAGCGGGTATTTCAGGTTCCACAGGAAGCCTTTCTCGTCGTGGTTTTCCACTTCAAGGTCGGAAATCGCCGTGTGCAACTTGGTGTCCCAGTTGACCAGGCGCTTGCCGCGGTAGATCAGGCCGTCTTCGTGCAGGCGCACGAACGCTTCTTTAACGGCTTCAGAGAGGCCGTCGTCCATGGTGAAGCGCTCGCGGCTCCAGTCCACGGAAGAGCCGAGGCGACGGATCTGACGGCTGATGTTGCCGCCGGACTGATCCTTCCATTCCCAGACTTTCTCGAGGAATTTCTCGCGGCCCAGGTCGTGGCGATTCTGGCCCTGGGCTTCAAGTTGACGCTCCACCAGCATTTGCGTGGCGATACCGGCGTGGTCGGTGCCCGGTTGCCACAGGGTGTTGCGACCCTGCATGCGGCGGAAACGGATCAGGGCGTCCATGATCGCGTTGTTGAAGCCGTGACCCATGTGCAGGCTGCCGGTGACGTTCGGCGGCGGGATCATGATGGTGTAGGACTCGCCCGCGCCTTGCGGGGCGAAGTAATTCTCTGACTCCCAGGTGTTGTACCAGGAAGTTTCAATGGCGTGCGGCTGGTAGGTCTTATCCATGCGCGGCGGGACCCTATTGGCATTGACTAAGGAAAAGCCGCTAAGTATAGCGGGGATGGCTGCGCAGGCGTAGCGGGAGTAGCGGGGAGAAGGGAGAAATTTCAGGGCTGTTGCACCAGTACGATGGTGCAACAGCCGCTGCTTTGGCTAGGAATGCGTGGAAACAGGGTTGCTTGATATGCAGGGCCTGGGTCCCTTATCGTCGTGAGTTCTGTGGCGGGCGGCTGCAGATAAAGTATCTCCTTCAGGCAAGGACCAGCGTGAGTTCACGGTGGCCGGGCTGGTGATTGCAGGGACGCTGCCGGAAGACAGGGGCATGGTTCAAGGCCCCTGGTTCACGAACAGTGTGACAGGTGTCCAGGGTGATGCCTGGCCGCTGGCTGCATTGTATGCGGCCAGGCCGATGGGCACCATGTTTGGGGGGGTAACGAGGAGGTCAGTGGTCACTGGTGCCTGCCAGTCACCGTTTGCATCTGCGTTGACGATGGCGTAGGTCGGGAAGCCGCCTGAGTGGACGATTTCAATCCTTTCAAAGGCGGCCGATTTACCGGTGAGCCAAGGGCGAAGTGAGGTCACGTTAGTCGAGCTGGTGAGCACTGGCGGACTGCCTGGGGGCAGGGCGGTGCTGGCCTGGTTCACGATCAGTGTGGCAGATGTCCAGGGTGATATCTGGCCGCCAGCTGGATCGAATTCGGCTATGCCGATGAGCACGATGTTTGGGGGGGTAACGATGAGGTCAGTCGTCACTGGTGCCTGCCAGTTACCGTTTGCATCTGCGTAGACGACGGCGTAGGTCGGGAAACCGCCTGAGTGGACGACATGAATCCTGGCAAGGGGGCGCGATGTACCGGTGAGCAAAGGCTGAAGTGAGTACACGGTAGTGGAGCTGGTGAGCACTGGCGGGTTGGTAAGCACTGGCGGAGTGCCTGTGGGTGGGGGGTTGCTGATCGGAGCCCGGGTCACGAACAGCTGGTTAAATCCCCAGGTTGAGATCTGGCTGCCAGTTGCATCGATTTCGGCCAGGTTGAAGAACGCGCGGTCATGAGGGTCAACGTGTAGGTCAGTGTTCACTTGCAGCTGCCATTTGCCGTTCATATCTGCCTGGGCGTCGCCATAGTGCGGAGCACCGCCGGTGTTGACCATGCGGATGCGGGCGTTGGGGGCCGAATCGCCAGTGATCAAGGGGCGACGTGTGTAAACATTGTTCGGGCTGGTGAGGACAGGGACGCTGCCGGGAGGTAGATGCATGGTTCAAAATCTCCAATTTGCGGTCAGTGTGGCAGCTGTCCAGGCGAATACCTGGTTGTTAGCTGCATCGTATTCGGCCAGGCAGACGTGAGCACGATCCACGGGAACAACGGTGGTCACTAGCAATTGCCAGGCATCGAATGCATTTGCTGTGGCGGCGCCGTAGAGCGGATTGCCGCTAACAAAGTGAGGTGACTTTTGTCCGTTTTTGGAGATGAGGCTACTGTCAGAAATAACAGTTGCGACGAGCGGTCAAACTGAAAAAGCCATTCCTGAGGATGGCTATAAATTGGTCATTACTTCTGAAATTGGCCAACGGGGTTTTGCAGCTTCATCCTGCCGTGCGCGATCAGGAGTGCGCCTATCGGAGGGAGGATTCCATATTTGGGGGCAAATATGGAATTTCCCACAGGTGGTTCAGTCGTTGTACTGACTGAGGAGCCGTTCCATCCGCGCGCTGAGGCGGCGCTTGATTTCGGTTTCGATGTGCGGCGCGAAGTCGTCGATCACGTCTTGCATGATCAATTGCGCGGCGGCGCGCAATTCGCTGTCGAGATACAGCAGGGCGTCGGCGCTTTTACTGGCCGTCGGTGCCGGATCAGCGGCGGGTTTGGGGGCGGGTGGTTCGACCACCGGCGCAGGCTCGCTGACGGTGTCGAACAGCATCGGAATCTGTTCCTGGTCACCTTCTTCGACCGTATCGGTCAGCAGCGGTGGTTGCAGGTTGTCATCGCCGAGCAGTTGGCGGATCGACTCGAGGTCGTCCAGCAGGTGCGCGGATTGTTGCAGCGGTTTTGGAGTGTCCATCGGAATGCTCAGAGTCGCTGTAAACGGTGATCTTGCAGAGGATAGCCCTGTTCGCGGTAGAAACGGAAACTCTCCCGCGCAGCAGCCTTGATCGTCGGATCCTCCACCACCACTTCCGCCACTCTGGCGAACTTGCTGGCGAAGGCCGGGACTTTCAGGTCGAGATTGACCAGCAAATCCTGATGCTGACCGCAGTCTTCGCCCAATCCCAGGACAATCAAGCCGTCTGGTTCGCTGTCGGCAGGGCCGTGGGGCACGAAGCTTTCGCCCTTGAACGCCCACAGCCGCGCATCGAGATCATCGCGCTGGGTCGCATCGCTGCAATGCAGGTAGATGCGGTGGCCCATGCGCCAGGCTTTCTCGGTGAGCTTGCAGGCAAAGTCCAGGCGTGCCGAAGGATCGGCGCTGGGCAGGATATAAAAGTCGACTTTGGTCATTGCGGTTCCTGAGCCGGGGTGGCGTCACTGGCAGGCAACGCCACCCGGGATCATTGGTTTCAGGCTTTGGCGCGGTCCAGCAGGTACTGGGTCAGCAACGGAACCGGACGGCCAGTGGCGCCCTTGTCCTTGCCGCCGCTGGTCCATGCGGTACCGGCGATGTCCAGGTGCGCCCAGTTCAGGTTCTTGGTGAAGCGCGACAGGAAGCAGGCCGCCGTGATGGTGCCGGCTTTCGGGCCACCGATGTTGGCGATGTCGGCGAACGGGCTGTCCAGCTGTTCCTGGTACTCATCGAACAGCGGCAGTTGCCAGGCGCGGTCGTCGGCAGCCTTGCCGGCGCTCAGCAGTTGGCCGATCAGTTCGTCGTTGTTGCCCAAAAGGCCCGAGGTGTGGGAACCCAGTGCAACCACGCAGGCGCCGGTCAGGGTGGCGATGTCGATCACCGCTTGCGGCTTGAAGCGCTCGGAGTAGGTCAGGGCGTCGCACAGCACCAGGCGGCCTTCGGCGTCGGTGTTGAGGATTTCCACGGTCTGGCCGCTCATGGTGGTGACGATGTCGCCCGGACGCGAAGCGTTGCCGCTCGGCATGTTCTCGGCGCAGGCCAGGATGCACACCAGGTTGATCGGCAGCTTCAGTTCGAGCACGGCACGCAGGGTGCCGAACACGCTGGCGGCGCCGCCCATGTCGTACTTCATTTCATCCATGCCGGCACCCGGCTTGAGGCTGATGCCGCCGGTGTCGAAGGTGATGCCCTTGCCGACCAGAGCGTAGGGCTTCTCGGACTTCTTGCCGCCGTTGTATTGCATGACGATCAGGCGCGGAGGCTGGGCGCTGCCCTGGCCGACCGCGTAGAACGAGCCCATGCCCAGGGCCTTGATCTTCTTCTCGTCGAGGACTTCGACTTTCAGGTCCTTGAACTCTTTGCCCAGGCTCTTGGCCTGCTCGCCGAGGAAAGTCGGGTGGCAGATGTTCGGCGGCAGGTTGCCCAGGTTGCGGGTGAAAGCCATGCCGTTGGCGATCGCGGTGGCGTGGTTCACGGCGCGTTGCACTTCAGCCTCGGCGGCCTTGATGGTCACCAGGGTAATTTTCTTCAGGGCGCGTGGCTCGGCTTTCTGGCTCTTGAACTGGTCGAACTGGTATTCGCCGTCCACCAGGGTTTCGGCCAGCAGACGGGTCTTGCCATAGCTGTCGCGGCCCTTGACCACGATTTCATCCAGGGCGAGCACCGCATCGCTGCCGCCCAGGCCCTTGAGGGTGTTGAGGATGCCGGCAATGATCTTGCGGAACGGGCGGTCGCCCAGTTCTTCATCCTTGCCCACGCCGACCAGCAATACGCGCTCGGCTTTCAGGTTCGGCAGGCTGTGCAGCAACAGGCTCTGGCCAACCTTGCCGGCCAGGTCGCCGCGCTTGAGCACGGCACTGATGGCGCCGGCGCTGAGTTCGTCGAGCTGTTTGGCAACAGCGCCGAGCTTGCGGCCTTCGCCGACGGCGACCACCAGCGTGGCGGTTTTCAACGTTTGCGGGTTGACGCTTTTTACAACCAGTTCCATGTCCGGGTCCCTGAATTGATGGTCGATACGCAAGCGCTGGACAAGGTGCGGGCAGCGCTTGCTTATAAAGAGAGAGGCGCCAGGATCGATCGGCGACGAAGGCGGCAGTTTGAACCTCGCCGGCGGCGCCTGACAACCCTGTGTTGTACGATCTTCACGGTTTCGTCGGCCACTGTAGGAGCGAGCTTGCTCGCGAAAAACCTGAGAGCGCCACGGGGTGTCAGGCTTCACGCGTTATCGTTGACGACCATCGCGAGCGAGCTCGCTCCTACATACCTGCCCGCGCATTGCGCAGTGACAGGCGCACCCAATCACAGGATAATGCGCCATCTTTTTTTCAGCAGTTCTGCAATGCGGGCTGTCTGATGTGTTTGCTTGTTTGGCCGCCTTAGCCTGACAACCCTGGAGTGTCTGGTTTGATTGTCTTCCGTTATCTATCCCGCGAAGTCCTGTTGACCTTGAGCGCCGTCAGTGCGGTGTTGCTGGTCATCATCATGAGTGGACGCTTCATCAAGTACCTCGCGCAGGCCGCTTCGGGTCAACTGGATCCGGGCTCGCTGTTCCTCATCATGGGCTTTCGCCTGCCAGGGTTCCTGCAGCTGATCCTGCCGCTGGGCCTGTTTCTCGGGATCCTGCTGGCCTATGGCCGCCTGTACCTTGAAAGCGAGATGACCGTGCTGTCGGCCACGGGCATGAGCCAGCAACGCCTGTTTCGCATGACCCTGTTCCCGGCGACCCTGGTTGCCCTGGTCGTTGCCTGGTTGAGCCTGAGCCTGGCGCCCCAGGGTGCCAATCAGTTCCAGTTGCTGCTGAACAAGCAGGATGCCCTGACCGAGTTCGACACCCTCGAGCCAGGCCGCTTCCAGGCCCTGCGCGACGGTACGCGGGTGACCTATACCGAGCAGTTGACAGACGACCGCATCAACCTGGCGGGGGTCTTCATTTCGCAAAAGAACATCAGTTCCGACAAGAAGGATCGCGGGATCTCCGTACTGGTGGCTGAAAAAGGCCGGCAGGAAATCCGCCCCGACGGCAACCGCTACCTGATCCTCGACAACGGCTACCGCTATGACGGTAACCCGGGGCAGGCTGATTACCGGGCGATCAAGTACGACGAATACGGCGTGCTGCTGCCCAAGCCGGACGTCAGCGACGAAGTGACCGACCGTGACGCCATGACCACGGGCTCCTTGCTGGGCAGCGACGACATCCGCTCCCGCACCGAGCTGCAATGGCGCCTGTCCCTGCCGTTGCTGGTGTTCATCGTGACCTTGATGGCGGTGCCGCTGTCGCGGGTCAATCCGCGCCAGGGCCGTTTCCTCAAGCTGTTGCCTGCGATCCTTCTTTATATGGCTTACCTGACCATCCTGATTGCCGCGCGCGGCGCCCTCGAAAAGGGCAAGATCCCGCCGGCGCTGGGCTTGTGGTGGGTGCACGGGATATTCCTGGTCATCGGCCTGGGCCTGCTCTACTGGGAACCCTTGCAATTGAAGCGGGCGAGTCGCCGCAGCGCGCGGGAGGTGGCCCGTGGTTAAGCTCGATCGCTACATCGGTAGCAGCGTATTCGTGGCGATCCTGGCGGTACTGGGGATCATTCTCGGCCTGGCCACGCTGTTCGCGTTCATCGACGAGATGGGCGACGCCAGCGATACCTACACCCTGCTCGATGTCCTGAGCTACGTGTTGCTGACGGCGCCACGCCGGCTCTACGACATGCTGCCGATGGCAGCCCTGATCGGTTGCCTGATCGGTCTCGGCAGCCTGGCCAGCAACAGCGAGCTGACCATCATGCGCGCGGCTGGCGTGTCCATCGGGCGCATCGTCTGGGCGGTCATGAAGCCGATGCTGGTGCTGATGGTGGTGGGGGTGCTGATCGGCGAATACGTGGCGCCGGCGACCGAAAGCACTGCCCAGGCCAACCGCTCGCTGGCCCAGGGCAGTGGCGACGCGCAAAGCGCCAAGCACGGCCTGTGGCATCGCCAGGGTGACGAGTTCATCCACGTCAACTCCGTGCAACCCAATGGCCTGCTGTATGGCGTGACCCGCTATCACTTCGACAAGGAACGCCACATGTTGTCGGCGAGCTTCGCCAAGCGCGCGGAGTTCGACAAGGATCACTGGCAGTTGTCCGATGTCACCACCACGGTGTTCCACGAGAAGAGCACCGAAGTGGTCACCGCTCCGGTCGAGCGCTGGGAAGTGGCGTTGAGCCCGCAACTGTTGAGTACGGTGGTCATGGCGCCGGAATCGCTGTCGATCTCGGGGCTTTGGGGCTACATCCACTATCTGGCGGACCAGGGGCTGAACAACGGCCGCTACTGGCTGGCATTTTGGGTCAAGGTGTTGCAGCCCCTGGTCACCGCGGCCCTGGTGCTGATGGCGATCTCTTTCATCTTCGGTCCGCTGCGCTCGGTGACCCTTGGTCAGCGGGTTTTCACCGGTGTGCTGGTGGGCTTCACCTTCCGTATTGCCCAGGATTTGCTCGGGCCTTCGAGCCTGGTGTTCGGTTTTTCGCCACTGTTCGCGGTGCTCGTGCCCGCCAGTGTCTGTGCCCTGGCCGGGCTCTGGTTGTTGCGTCGCGCCGGTTGATGGCGGCCTGTTCCGCGCTGCGCCGATGATGAAAAACGCCCCTGTCACCAGACCGGGGCGTTTTTGTACGGGCCGTCTGGCCTGCAAACGTGACGCTTGCGCCGTGGATCAGGTACAATTCCCGGCTATTTTTCGGCGGGCTATGCCTGCAGCCTTTTTGAGTGTTGATCCGTGAGTGATTTGAGTCATATCCGCAATTTCTCCATCATCGCCCACATTGACCATGGCAAGTCGACGCTGGCCGATCGCTTCATCCAGATGTGCGGCGGCCTGGCCGAGCGTGAAATGGAAGCCCAGGTACTGGACTCCATGGATCTTGAGCGTGAGCGCGGGATCACCATCAAGGCGCACAGCGTTACGCTGTATTACAAGGCTCGCGATGGCGTCACCTACCAGCTGAACTTCATCGATACCCCCGGCCACGTTGACTTCACCTATGAGGTGAGCCGTTCGCTGGCCGCCTGTGAAGGCGCGCTGCTGGTGGTCGATGCCGGTCAGGGCGTCGAGGCACAGTCGGTTGCCAACTGCTACACGGCGATCGAACAGGGCCTGGAAGTGATGCCGGTGCTGAACAAGATCGACCTGCCACAGGCCGATCCGGACCGCGTCAAAGAAGAAATCGAAAAAATCATCGGCATCGATGCCACCGACGCGGTCACTTGCAGTGCCAAGACCGGCCTGGGCGTCGATGAAGTGCTGGAGCGCCTGGTCACCACCATTCCTGCGCCAACCGGCAACATCGAAGATCCGCTGCAGGCGTTGATCATCGACTCCTGGTTCGACAACTACCTGGGCGTCGTGTCCCTGGTTCGCGTGCGCCACGGTCGCGTGAAGAAGGGCGACAAGATCCTGGTCAAGTCCACCGGCAAGATCCACCTGGTGGACAGCGTGGGCGTGTTCAACCCGAAACACACCGCTACCGTCGACCTGAAGGCCGGTGAAGTGGGCTTCATCATTGCCGGTATCAAGGACATTCACGGTGCACCGGTAGGTGACACCCTGACCTTGAGCTCGACACCGGACGTCGATGTGCTGCCAGGTTTCAAGCGCATTCAGCCGCAGGTCTACGCCGGTCTGTTCCCGGTCAGCTCCGACGACTTCGAAGACTTCCGTGAAGCCCTGCAAAAGCTCACCCTGAACGACTCGTCGCTGCAGTACACCCCGGAAAGCTCCGACGCCCTGGGCTTCGGCTTCCGCTGCGGGTTCCTCGGCATGCTGCACATGGAAATCATCCAGGAGCGCCTGGAGCGCGAGTACGACCTGGACCTGATCACCACGGCGCCGACGGTAATCTTCGAGCTGCTGCTCAAGACCGGTGAGACGATCTACGTCGATAACCCGTCTAAATTGCCGGATCTGTCGTCGATCGAAGACATGCGCGAGCCGATCGTGCGCGCCAATATCCTTGTGCCGCAAGAGCACCTGGGTAACGTCATTACCCTGTGTATTGAAAAACGTGGCGTGCAGGTCGACATGCTGTTCCTCGGCTCCCAGGTCCAGGTGACCTACGACTTGCCGATGAACGAAGTGGTGCTGGACTTCTTCGATCGCCTGAAATCCACCAGTCGCGGCTATGCTTCGCTGGATTACCATTTCGATCGTTACCAATCGGCTAGTCTGGTGAAACTGGACGTGCTGATCAACGGCGACAAGGTCGACGCCCTGGCGCTGATCGTGCACCGTGACAATGCGCACTACAAAGGTCGCCAGTTGACCGAGAAGATGAAAGAACTGATTCCGCGGCAGATGTTCGACGTGGCAATCCAGGCCGCCATTGGCGGGCAGATTGTGGCGCGTACAACCGTCAAGGCGCTCAGAAAGAACGTATTGGCCAAATGCTACGGCGGTGACGTCAGCCGTAAGAAAAAGCTGCTGGAAAAGCAAAAGGCCGGTAAGAAACGCATGAAGCAGGTCGGCAACGTGGAAATTCCACAAGAAGCCTTCCTTGCCGTGCTCAGGTTGGATAGTTAGGTCCTATGTCACTAAATTTCCCGCTGTTGCTGGTCATCGCCGTGTTCGTCTGCGGCCTGTTGGCGTTGCTCGATCTGTTGATCCTGGCACCGCGTCGGCGTGCCGCCATCGCTTCCTATCAGGGCAGCGTCAGCCAGCCTGACGGGGTGGTGGTCGAGAAGCTGAGCAAGGAACCGCTGCTGGTTGAATACGGCAAGTCGTTCTTCCCGGTGTTGTTCATCGTGCTGGTGCTGCGTTCGTTCCTGGTGGAACCGTTCCAGATCCCGTCCGGCTCGATGAAACCGACCCTGGACGTCGGCGACTTCATCCTGGTGAGCAAGTTTTCCTACGGGATCCGCTTGCCGGTGATCGACAAGAAAGTCATCGAAGTCGGTGAGCCACAGCGTGGCGATGTGATGGTGTTCCGCTACCCGAGCGATCCGAACGTCAACTACATCAAGCGTGTAGTGGGGCTGCCGGGCGACACGGTGCGGTACACCGCTGACAAGCGTCTGTTCGTCAACGGCGAGTCGATTGCCGAAAAGCTGGTCGGCTCCGAGCCGGGCACGCTGGGCAGCGCCGAGCTCTACAAGGAAAAACTCGGTGTCGCCGAGCACCTGATCCGCAAGGAAATGAGCCGCTACCGCGCAACGCCGGACCGTACCTGGACCGTGCCAGCCGGGCACTACTTCATGATGGGCGACAACCGCGACAACTCCAACGACAGTCGCTACTGGGATGATCCAGCCATTCCCAAGGATCTGCTGGGCATGGTTCCCGACAAGAATATCGTCGGCAAGGCCTTCGCAGTCTGGATGAGCTGGCCGGAACCCAAACTCAGTCACCTGCCGAATTTCTCGCGGGTTGGCCTGATCCAGTAATCAAACACGGCGCTGTTGAACACAGCGCCGAATGCATTTCTGGAGTCGGTACAATCGGCGACAGTTGCATGAAAACAACGATATTCAGGACGTTATTTTTGAACACAGCGTTAATTGTCCCAAGCCTGCGCCGACTCACGGCGATGGCGGTGGAATCCAACCACGAACTCAGCGTGGGTAAACCGTGAGCGTCTCCTTAAGCCGTCTCGAGCGTCAGCTCGGCTACACCTTCAAGGATCAGGAACTGATGGTCCTGGCCCTGACTCACCGCAGTTTTGCCGGGCGTAACAACGAGCGCCTGGAATTCCTCGGTGATGCCATCCTCAACTTCGTCGCCGGCGAGGCCTTGTTCGATCGCTTCCCGCTGGCCCGCGAAGGCCAGCTGTCGCGTTTGCGCGCACGCCTGGTCAAAGGTGAGACCCTGGCCGTACTGGCCCGTGGTTTCGACCTGGGCGAATACCTGCGCCTGGGCTCCGGTGAATTGAAAAGCGGCGGTTTCCGTCGCGAGTCGATCCTGGCCGATGCCCTGGAAGCGCTGATTGGTGCGATCTACCTGGACGCTGGCATGGAAGTGGCACGCGAGCGCGTGCTGGCCTGGCTGGCCGGAGAGTTCGAAGGCCTGACGCTGGTCGACACCAACAAAGATCCAAAGACCCGCCTGCAGGAATTCCTGCAGTCCCGTGGTTGCGAGCTACCGCGTTACGAAGTGGTGGATATCCAGGGTGAACCGCATTGCCGGACGTTCTTCGTCGAATGTGAAATCATCCTATTGAATGAAAAAAGCCGAGGTCAGGGTGTGAGCCGTCGTATTGCCGAACAGGTAGCGGCCGCCGCAGCACTGATTGCCCTGGGTGTGGAGAATGGCAATGACTGATACAAACGCAACACGCTGTGGCTATGTTGCCATCGTCGGCCGTCCGAACGTGGGCAAGTCCACGTTGCTCAACCACATCCTCGGCCAGAAGCTGGCGATCACCTCGCGCAAGCCGCAAACCACCCGTCACAACATGCTCGGCATCAAGACCGAGGGCGATGTGCAGGCGATCTACGTCGACACCCCTGGTATGCACAAGGGTGGCGAGAAGGCCTTGAACCGCTACATGAACAAGACCGCTTCGGCGGCGTTGAAAGACGTCGACGTGGTGATCTTCGTGGTCGATCGCACCAAGTGGACCGACGAAGACCAGATGGTCCTCGAGCGCGTCCAGTACGTGACCGGCCCGCTGATCGTGGCACTGAACAAGACTGATCGCATCGAAGACAAGGCCGAGCTGATGCCGCACCTGAGCTGGTTGCAGGAGCAGCTGCCGAACGCGCAGATCATCCCGATTTCCGCGCAGCACGGGCACAACCTCGACGCGCTGGAAAAGGTCATCGCTGATCATCTGCCGGAAAACGATCACTTCTTCCCGGAAGACCAGATCACCGACCGCAGCAGCCGTTTCCTCGCCGCCGAGCTGGTACGCGAGAAAATCATGCGCCAGCTGGGCGCCGAGCTGCCGTACCAGATCACCGTTGAAATCGAAGAGTTCAAGCAGCAGGGCAAGACCCTGCACATCCATGCCCTGATCCTCGTCGAGCGTGATGGCCAGAAGAAGATCATCATTGGCGACAAGGGCGAGCGCATCAAGCGCATCGGCACCGAAGCGCGCAAGGACATGGAGCTGTTGTTCGACTCCAAGATCATGCTCAACCTGTGGGTGAAGGTGAAGGGTGGCTGGTCCGATGACGAGCGCGCCTTGCGTTCGCTGGGTTACGGCGACCTGTAACTGGGGCTTCAGATACACAGCAAAACCCTGTGGGAGCGGGCTTGCTCGCGAAGAGGATGTAACATTCAGCATTGATGTTGACTGTTACACCGCTTTCGCGAGCAAGCCCGCTCCCACATTGGTTTTGGGTTGCTTGTAAAACTGCGTTTATTCATTGAGAGCTCTGATCTCCATGTCCCAACCCATCCCCCAACCCGCCTACGTCCTCCACTCCCGCGCCTACCGCGAGAGCAGCGCCCTGGTGGACTTCCTCACGCCGCAAGGTCGGCTGCGGGCGGTATTGCGCAGTGCGCGGGGCAAGGCCGGGACGTTGGCGCGCCCGTTCGTGCCGTTGGAGGTGGAGTTTCGCGGGCGGGGCGAGCTGAAGAACGTCGGGCGCATGGAGAGTGCCGGCATCGCCACCTGGCTCAACGGCGAGGCGCTGTTCAGCGGGCTTTATCTCAATGAGCTGTTGATTCGCCTGCTACCCGCCGAAGACCCTTTCCCTGCGGTGTTCGATCACTACGCGGCGACTTTGCTCGCCCTGGCCGAAGGTCGAGCGCTGGAGCCGTTGCTGCGTTCGTTCGAATGGCGTTTGCTGGATGACCTGGGCTACGGCTTTTCATTGATAACCGATATCCACGACCAACCCGTTGCGCCAGACGGCCTCTATCGTTTGCAGGTGGATGCGGGCCTGGAGCGGGTCTATCTGCTGCAGCCCGGGTTGTTCAATGGCACGGAGCTGCTGGCCATGGCTGAAGCTGATTGGAGCGCACCGGGTGCGTTGTCGGCGGCCAAGCGTCTGATGCGCCAGGCGCTGGCCGTTCACCTGGGTGGCCGGCCTCTGGTCAGTCGCGAGCTGTTTCGCAAGCCGTAGTCTCCCCGTATGCTGTGCACCGAACTTTTTCTGATTCTGGAGCGCTTCCGTGACCACCAGCACCCGCATTCTTCTTGGCGTAAACATCGACCACGTTGCCACCCTGCGTCAGGCCCGGGGCACTCGCTACCCGGACCCGGTCAAGGCAGCACTGGATGCGGAAGAGGCGGGCGCTGACGGCATCACCGTGCACCTGCGTGAAGACCGCCGGCACATCCAGGAGCGCGACGTGCTGCTGCTCAAGGACGTGCTGCAAACCCGCATGAACTTCGAAATGGGCGTCACCGAGGAAATGATGCAGTTCGCCGAGCGTATTCGCCCGGCGCATATTTGCCTGGTGCCGGAAACCCGACAGGAACTGACGACCGAAGGCGGGCTGGATGTGGCGGGGCAGGAAGCGCGGATCAAGGCTGCTGTGGAGCGCCTGTCGAAGATCGGCTCGGAAGTTTCGCTGTTCATCGATGCCGACGAACGGCAGATCGAGGCCTCGCGTCGCGTCGGTGCGCCAGCCATCGAACTGCATACCGGGCGTTATGCCGACGCCGAGACGCCGACCGAAGTGGCTGAAGAACTCAAGCGCGTCGCCGATGGCGTAGCGTTCGGCCTGACTCAAGGCCTGATCGTCAATGCCGGCCACGGCCTGCATTATCACAACGTCGAGGCGGTGGCGGCGATCAAGGGCATCAACGAATTGAACATTGGGCATGCGCTGGTGGCCCATGCGTTGTTTGTGGGGTTCAAATCCGCCGTGTCCGAAATGAAAGCCTTGATCCTGGCTGCGGCCAAGGCCTGAGCAACAACACAAAACCAATGTGGGAGCCAGCCTGCTGGCGATAGCGGCGAGTCAGTCAACAAAGATGTTGAATGATGAACCGCTATCGCCAGCAGGCTGGCTCCCACAGTTGTTTGGTGGTGAATGTTAGAGGGGGGCAGGTTCCTGGGTCGGCTTGGACTTGTCGATGCCGGGCACATGCAAGTTACCCTCGGCGACCTGATCACCTTCAAGCTGCGGCTGCGTGACCCAGGTCAGGATGTCGTAGTAGCGACGGATGTTCGCCACAAAATGCACCGGTTCGCCGCCACGGGCGTAGCCGTAACGGGTCTTGCTGTACCACTTCTTCTCGGACAGGCGCGGCAGGATCTTTTTCACGTCCAGCCATTTGTCCGGATTCAATCCTTCCTTGGCGGCCAGCTTTCGGGCGTCGTCGAGGTGACCGCTGCCGACGTTGTAGGCGGCCAGGGCAAACCAGGTGCGATCCGGTTCCTGGATCGAATCGTCCAACTGTTCTTTCATGTAGGCCAGGTACTTGGCGCCGCCCATGATGCTCTGCTTCGGATCGAGGCGGTTGGACACGCCCATGGCCTGCGCGGTGTTCTGGGTCAGCATCATCAGGCCGCGCACGCCGGTCTTGGAGGTCACGGTCGGTTGCCACAGGGACTCCTGATAGCCGATCGCCGCCAGCAGGCGCCAATCGACTTTCTCTTTCTTGGCGTACGCCTTGAAGTGCTGTTCGTACTTGGGCAGGCGTTGCTGCAAGTGCTGGGCAAACGTGGTGGCGCCCATGTAGCCGAGCACATCGACATGCCCGTAGTAACGGTCCTTGAGGCGTTGCAGGGTGCCGTTCTTCTTGACCTTGTCGAGGTACTCGTTGATCTCGTTGAGCAGGCTGTTGTCGTCGCCCGGGGCCACGGCCCAGCTCTGGTTGCTGGCATCCCCCAGGTCGAAGGCGACCCGGATGTTGGTGAAGTACACCTGGTTCATCGCCACTTCATTGGAGTCGACCAGTGTCAGATCGATCTGGCCTTCGTCGACCATGCGCAGGAGATCCACGACCTCGACCGCGTCGGATTCTTCGTATTCGATGCCGGGAAATTTCTGTTTCAGCTGTGCGAGCTGCTCGGCGTGGGTGCTGCCCTTGAGCACCATGATCTTCTTGCCGACCAGATCCTTGGCGTCGGTAGGGCGCGACTTGCCGTTGCGGTAGATGATCTGCGGCGTGACTTCCAGGTAGGAGTGGGAAAACCGCACCTGCTTCTTGCGCGCTTCGCTGCTGACCAGGCCGGCGGCCGCCAGTACCGGGCCATTGGGCTTGCCCACCTGGTCGAACAGGTCGTCGAGGTTGTCGGCCGTCTCGATCTTGAGCTCGACCCCCAGATCGTCGGCGAAGCGCTTCACCAGCTCGTATTCGAAGCCGGTTTCACCGTTGCGATCCTGAAAGTAGGTGGCGGGGCTGTTCCGGGTAACCACCCGCAGCACACCATCCTCCTTTACGCGCTCCAGTGTGTTGGGTTTATCAACACAGCCACTGAGCATCAGGAAGAGTCCGGTTGCGATCAGCCATTTGGCGTACCGCGGACGCAAAGCCGTTGGGGAAAACATCTGCGCAGTATACGCAAAGGACCACGGGCGCCATATCTCGACAGCGAAGGGCCTATCTGCTAGCGATCGAAAAACCGGCCGAAAGCCCGCAGGAATGGACCTTTTGTGCATTTTGATACAGTAAAAATAAGCTGTCGCCACACGCCCGGTTAACCTGACTCTCGGGGCAGAAACACAGATCGGCACTCGAGTGCAACCGTGCGTAGCGTTTCGGGTGCTGTCGCGGGCTGTTTAGGCTAGAATGCACGGCCTCAAAGCACACCCCTTCCCGAGGCTGTCCCGAAGATGTTGATCCTGCGCGGCGCTCCTGCCCTTTCTGCCTTTCGCCACAGCAAGCTCCTTGAGCAACTGAGCCAGAAGGTTCCGGCTGTCAGCGGCCTGTATGCTGAATTCGCTCACTTCGCCGAAGTTACCGGCGTCCTGACCGGCGACGAACAGCAGGTGCTGGCGCGCCTTCTGAAGTACGGTCCAAGTGTTCCGGTCCAGGAACCGACCGGTCGTCTGTTCCTGGTGTTGCCGCGTTTCGGCACCATCTCGCCATGGTCGAGCAAGGCCAGCGACATCGCTCGCAACTGCGGCCTGGGCAAGATCCAGCGCCTGGAGCGCGGCATTGCCTTCTACGTCGCCGGCCAGTTCAGCGATGCTGACGCCCAGCTGATTGCCGATGCACTGCACGACCGCATGACCCAGATCGTCCTGGGCAACCTGGAACAGGCCGCCGGCCTGTTCAGCCACGCCGAACCCAAGCCCCTGACCGCGATCGACGTGTTGGGTGGCGGCCGCGCCGCGCTGGAAAAAGCCAACACCGAGCTGGGCCTGGCCCTGGCCGAAGACGAGATCGACTACCTGGTCAACGCTTTCGTCGGCTTGAAGCGCAACCCGCACGACATCGAACTGATGATGTTTGCCCAGGCCAACTCCGAGCACTGCCGTCACAAGATCTTCAACGCCAGTTGGGACATTGACGGCGAGAGCCAGGAAAAAAGCCTGTTCGGCATGATCAAGAACACCTACGTGATGCACAGCGAAGGCGTTCTGTCGGCATACAAGGACAACGCTTCGGTGATCGTCGGCTCCGTGGCCGGGCGTTTCTTCCCGGACCCTGAAACCCGCCAGTACGGCGCGGTGCAGGAACCGGTGCACATCCTGATGAAAGTCGAGACCCACAACCACCCGACCGCGATTGCCCCGTTCCCGGGCGCATCCACCGGTTCCGGTG
Organism: Pseudomonas sp. YuFO20; assembly: GCF_035064975.1. Lineage (NCBI taxonomy): Bacteria > Pseudomonadati > Pseudomonadota > Gammaproteobacteria > Pseudomonadales > Pseudomonadaceae > Pseudomonas > Pseudomonas sp. YuFO20. The sequence goes on along the minus strand of NZ_JAXDEO010000016.1, from coordinate 95,519 downwards.
GCGAGATCCGCGACGAAGGCGCGACCGGTCGTGGCGCCAAGCCGAAGGCTGGCCTGACCGGCTTCACCGTGTCCAACCTGCAGATCCCGGGTTTCGAACAGCCGTGGGAAGTGCCCTACGGCAAGCCCGAGCGCATCGTGACCGCGCTGGACATCATGATCGAAGGCCCGCTGGGCGGCGCTGCGTTCAACAACGAATTCGGTCGTCCGGCGCTGACCGGTTACTTCCGTACTTTCGAACAGTCGATCAGCACCCCGCACGGCGATGAAGTGCGCGGTTACCACAAGCCGATCATGCTGGCTGGCGGCATGGGCAACATCCGTGAAGAACACGTCAAGAAAGGCGAGATCGTCGTCGGCTCCAAGCTGATCGTGCTCGGCGGCCCGGCGATGCTGATTGGCCTGGGTGGCGGCGCGGCTTCCTCCATGGCCACCGGCACCAGCTCGGCGGACCTGGACTTCGCTTCCGTACAGCGTGAAAACCCTGAAATGGAGCGCCGTTGCCAGGAAGTCATCGACCGTTGCTGGCAGCTGGGTGACAAGAACCCGATCAGTTTCATCCACGACGTGGGTGCGGGCGGTCTGTCCAACGCCTTCCCGGAACTGGTCAACGACGGCGACCGCGGTGGCCGTTTCGAACTGCGCAACATTCCAAACGACGAGCCGGGCATGGCCCCGCACGAAATCTGGAGTAACGAATCCCAGGAACGTTACGTACTGGCCGTCGGCCCGGCCGACTTCGAGCGCTTCAAGGCAATCTGCGAACGTGAGCGTTGCCCGTTTGCCGTCGTCGGCGAAGCCACTGCCGAGCCGCAGCTTACTGTTACGGATAGCCACTTCGGCAACAGCCCGGTGGACATGCCGCTCGAAGTGCTGCTGGGCAAAGCCCCGCGCATGCACCGTTCGGTGGTACGTGAAAACGAGCTGGGCGACGATTTCGATCCGTCGACCCTGGACATCGGCGAGTGCGTCGAGCGCGTCCTGCATCACCCGGCTGTGGCCAGCAAGAGCTTCCTGATCACCATCGGCGACCGCACCATCACCGGCCTCGTGGCCCGTGACCAGATGGTCGGCCCGTGGCAGGTTCCAGTGGCCGACGTTGCCGTCACCGCCACCAGCTTCGACGTCTACACCGGTGAAGCCATGGCGATGGGCGAGCGCACTCCGCTGGCACTGCTGGACGCTCCAGCGTCGGGCCGCATGGCCATCGGCGAAACCCTGACCAACATCGCAGCCTCGCGCATCGGCAAGATCTCCGACATCAAGCTGTCGGCGAACTGGATGTCCGCCGCCGGTCACCCGGGCGAAGACGCACGTCTGTACGACACCGTGAAAGCGGTCGGCATGGAACTGTGCCCTGAGCTGGGCATCACCATTCCGGTGGGCAAGGACTCGATGTCCATGGCCACGCGCTGGAACGATGAAGGCGTGGACAAGTCCGTGACTTCGCCAATGTCCCTGATCGTGACCGGTTTCGCGCCAGTGACTGACATCCGTCAGACCCTGACCCCGCAACTGCGCATGGACAAGGGCACTACCGACCTGATCCTGATCGACCTGGGCCGTGGCCAGAACCGCATGGGCGCCTCGATCCTCGCGCAGGTTCACGGCAAGCTCGGCAAGCAGGCGCCGGACGTCGACGACGCCGAAGACCTGAAGGCCTTCTTCGCGGTGATCCAGGGCCTCAACGCCGACGGTCACCTGCTGGCCTACCACGACCGTTCCGACGGTGGTCTGTTGACCAGCGTGGTCGAGATGGCGTTCGCCGGTCACTGCGGCCTGAGCCTGAACCTCGATGGCCTGGCGGAAACGTCCGCCGACATCGCCGCGATCCTGTTCAACGAAGAACTGGGCGCCGTGATCCAGGTTCGCCAGGACGCTACCGCGGACATCCTCGCGCAGTTCAGCGCTGCCGGCCTGGGCGAGTGCGTGTCGGTGATCGGTCAGCCGATCAACAATGGCCAGATCAACATCACCTTCAACGGTGACACCGTGTTCGAAGGCCAGCGTCGTCTGCTGCAACGCCAGTGGGCCGAGACCAGCTACCAGATCCAGCGTCTGCGCGACAACGCCGACTGCGCCGATCAAGAGTTCGACGTCCTGCTGGAAGAAGACAACCCGGGCCTGAGCGTCAAGCTGAGCTACGACGTCAACCAGGACATCGCCGCGCCTTACATCAAGAAAGGCATCCGCCCACAGGTTGCCGTGCTGCGTGAGCAGGGCGTCAACGGTCAGGTGGAAATGGCGGCCGCGTTCGACCGCGCCGGTTTCAACGCGATCGACGTGCACATGAGCGACATCCTCGCCGGCCGTGTCGACCTGAACGAGTTCAAGGGCATGGTGGCGTGCGGCGGTTTCTCCTACGGCGACGTACTGGGTGCCGGTGAAGGTTGGGCCAAGTCGGCGCTGTTCAACAGCCGTGCCCGTGATGCGTTCCAGGGCTTCTTCGAGCGTAACGACAGCTTCACCCTCGGCGTGTGCAACGGTTGCCAGATGATGTCCAACCTGCACGAGCTGATCCCGGGCAGCGAGTTCTGGCCGCACTTCGTGCGTAACCGTTCCGAGCAGTTCGAAGCCCGTGTAGCCATGGTGCAGATCCAGGAGTCGAACTCGATCTTCCTGCAGGGCATGGCCGGTTCGCGCATGCCGATCGCCATCGCCCACGGTGAAGGCCATGCCGAGTTCGCCAGCGAAGAAGCGTTGCTGGAAGCCGACCTGTCCGGTTGCGTGGCGATGCGTTTCGTCGACAACCACGGCAAGGTCACCGAAAGCTACCCGGCCAACCCGAACGGCTCGCCGCGCGGGATCACCGGTTTGACCAGCCGCGACGGTCGCGTGACCATCATGATGCCGCACCCGGAGCGTGTGTTCCGTGCCGTGCAGAACTCGTGGCGTTCGGAAGACTGGAACGAAGACGCGCCTTGGATGCGTATGTTCCGTAATGCCCGCGTGTGGGTTAACTGATAGCTGTGTACAAGCTCTCTTTCTTTGTACCCGACAGTCATGTCGAAGTGGTCAAGAGCGCCGTATTCGCTGCCGGTGGCGGGCGGATCGGCGCTTACGATCACTGCGCCTGGCAGGTGTTGGGCCAGGGCCAGTTTCGTCCACTGGACGGCAGTACGCCGTTCATTGGTGAGGCCGGGCAGGTCGAACGGGTCGAGGAATGGAAGGTCGAGCTTGTGGTGGCCGATGAGTTGATTGGCTCGGTGGTGGCGGCTCTGAAACAGAGTCACCCCTATGAGACGCCGGCTTATGAAGTGTGGCGGTTGGAGGATTTCTGATCCTGTGGTTGCCAAATAAAAAACCCGCTGATTCGTCAGCGGGTTTTTTATTGCCTTCATTTTCTGCACCCACAAAAAACCCGGCATGAAAGCCGGGTTTTTTTGGGGCATCGAGCTTAAGCGGTGAAGGTTTTGCCTTCGAACTGCTCAGCCACGAATTTCCAGTTGACCAGGTTCCAGAACGCTTCGACGTACTTCGGACGCAGGTTGCGGTAGTCGATGTAGTAAGCGTGTTCCCAGACGTCGCAGGTCAGCAGTGGGGTGTCGCCGCTGGTCAGCGGGTTGCCGGCACCGATGGTGCTGGCCAGGCCCAGGGAACCGTCAGCCTTTTTCACCAGCCAGCCCCAGCCGGAGCCGAAGGTGCCGATGGAAGTCTTGCTGAACTCTTCCTTGAACTTGTCGAACGAACCGAAGGCTGCGTTGATGGCCTCAGCCAGCGCGCCGGTTGGTTGACCGCCAGCGTTTGGCGCCAGGCAGTTCCAGTAGAAAGTGTGGTTCCACACTTGAGCGGCGTTGTTGAAGATGCCGCCCGAGGAAGTCTTGACGATTTCTTCCAGGGTCTTGCCTTCGAACTCGGTGCCTGGCACCAGGTTGTTCAGGTTCACGACGTAGGTGTTGTGGTGCTTGTCGTGGTGAAACTCCAGGGTTTCCTTGGAGATGTGCGGCTGCAGGGCATCGTGTGCGTACGGCAGTGGCGGCAATTCGAAAGCCATGATGATTCTCCTAATCAGGTCTGTTGCTGTGAGCGCAAGGCCGATCACGGGCGGCCAAACAAGCGCCGGGGAGTTTGTACTCTTTGCGGCGCAGGGATTCGGATCATAGCACCGGGGTGGCGGCATAACCACGCAACAACTGTGTGGAATAGAGGTTCCAGAGCCGTTTGGAATAATTCAACCAGCGGTGATCAGCTGCAGTGCTACGGCAAACATCATCACGGCCACCAACAGATCAAGAATACGCCAGGTGCTCGGGCGAGCCAGCCATGGCGCGAGCCACGCCGCACCCAGCGCCAGGGTGAAGAACCACAGCAATGAAGCACTCGCCGCACCTACCACGTAAGCGCCGGGTTCTGTTTGCTGGGCGCCGAGGGAGCCGATCAGCAACACAGTGTCCAGATAGACGTGGGGATTGAGCAGCGTCACCGCGAGGGCACTGAGCATTACCGCGCGCAGCGAACGCACGGTCTGGTTTTCACCTTGTTGCAGGCTCTGCTTCGAGCAGGCGCGGCGCAGTGCCTGACTGCCGTACCACAGCAGAAACGCCGCGCCGCCCCAACGGGCAATGGCCAACAGGGTGGGGTTCTGTGCCAGCACCGTCGCCAGGCCGAATACACCGGCGGCCACCAGCAAGGCGTCGCAGGCCACGCAGAGTGCCGCCACCGGCAGGTGATGTTCGCGGCGCAGGCTTTGCGCCAGCACAAATGCATTCTGCGTGCCGATCGCCATGATCAGGCCGAAGGCCACCAGCAGGCCGTTCACATAACTTTGCCACATGGCTTTTACTCCGCGTTCGCCGCCAGGTCACGCAACACTTGCATGGCGCGCTCGGCGTCGGCCTGGCCGACGAACAAATGGTCGTGGTAATAACCGGCGATCACGTTGCAGCTGATGCTTGCCTGGCCCAGGGCCGTGGCGAACGCCGCGGTGAGGCCGACAGCTTCGAGGGCCGAATGCACGTTCAGGGTGATCCACGCGGCGACGTAGTCGTAGCTGAAACCGGCCTGTTCAGCCTGGGAACGTTCGAGAATCACGGTCAGGCCTTCCTGCTCGCGAAAACTGCCGACGATGTCCAGGCCCGCCGGCAACTCGCCGTCGCCCAGGGTGCAGAACACGTAGTCGCCGGCGTTGAGTTGCGGGCTCATGCTGCGCAGCAGCGTTGCCAATGACGTTTCACCAGCCATATCGGTGGTCCTTGTTGGAGAGTTCTTGCTAGCCATTCTCCAGTACGAGCCTGTATAAGAAAAACCAATATTGCTGATCGCTCATTAGGAAAACTGATGTTCGACTATAAATTGCTTTCTGCCCTGGCCGCGGTGGTCGAGCAGGCCGGTTTCGAACGGGCGGCCCAGGTGTTGGGGTTGTCGCAATCGGCCATTTCCCAGCGGATCAAACTGCTCGAGGCGCGGGTCGGTCAACCGGTGCTGGTGCGGGGTACGCCGCCGTCACCGACCGAGATCGGTCGGCGTTTGCTCAACCACGTGCAGCAGGTGCGGCTTCTTGAGCGGGATTTGCAGACGCTGGTGCCGGCGCTGGACGAGGAGGGCCTGCCCGAACGCCTGCGGATCGCCCTGAATGCCGACAGCCTGGCGACCTGGTGGGCCCGGGCGGTGGGGGATTTTTGCGCAGAGCAACACCTGTTGATGGACCTGGTGGTCGAAGACCAGACCGTCGGCCTCAAGCGCATGCGCGCCGGCGAAGTCGCGGCGTGTCTGTGTGCCAGCGAGCGCCCGGTAGCCGGTGCGCGCAGCGTATTGCTCGGCGCCATGCGCTATCGGGCCCTGGCCAGCCCAGCGTTCATTGCGCGACACTTTCCTCACGGCGTGCGTGCCGATCAGTTGGCCCGAACCCCGGCGCTGGTCTTCGGCCCGGACGACTTCCTGCAGCATCGCTACCTGGCGTCCCTGGGCGTCGATGGTGGTTTCGAACACCACCTGTGCCCCTCGTCCGAAGGGTTCATTCGCCTCACAGAGGCCGGGCTGGGCTGGGGCCTGGTGCCGGAACTGCAGGTGCGCGAGCAGCTGGAACGCGGCATTTTGCTGGAGTTGTTGCCAGATAAACCGATCGACGTGCCGCTGTACTGGCATCATTGGCGCAATGGCGGTCAGTTGCTGGGGTTGTTGACCGAGCAATTGGTGCAGGCGTCCAGGCAATGTCTAGTGCCCTTCGGGCAGATTTGAGCGTCAAGCTGCAAGCGGCAAGAGAACAACCTGCGCATCATATTTAACTTACAGCTTGAAGCTTGAATCTCGCAGCTGTATCCGAAGGAATACTTCATGAAAATTCTGGTCACCGGCGCAAGCGGCTTCATTGGCGGGCGCTTTGCGCGTTTCGCCCTGGAGCAGGGCCTGGACGTGCGGGTCAACGGTCGCCGGGCCGAAAGTGTCGAGCACCTGGTGCGCCGTGGCGCCGAGTTCGTCCAGGGCGACTTGAGCGATCCGATCCTGGCCCACGACCTGTGTTCCGGGGTTGAGGCCGTGGTGCATTGCGCCGGTGCCGTTGGATTGTGGGGGCGTTATCAGGACTTTCATCTGGGCAACGTCCAGGTCACCGAAAACGTGGTCGAAGCCTGCCTGAAGCAGCGGGTGCGGCGGCTGGTGCATCTGTCGTCGCCGTCGATCTATTTCGATGGCCGCGATCACCTGGGGCTGACCGAAGAACAAGTGCCCAAACGCTTCAAGCACCCGTACGCGGCGACCAAGTACCTGGCTGAGCAGAAAGTCTTCGGTGCCCAGGAGTTTGGCCTGGAAACCCTGGCGCTGCGTCCGCGTTTCGTCACCGGGGCGGGCGACATGAGCATCTTCCCGCGGCTGCTGAACATGCAGCGCAAGGGGCGCCTGGCGATCATCGGCAACGGCTTGAACAAGGTCGATTTCACCAGTGTGCAAAACCTCAATGAAGCCTTGCTCAGCAGTTTGCTGGCCAGCGGTTCAGCCCTGGGCAAGGTGTACAACATCAGCAACGGAACGCCGATCCCGTTGTGGGACGTGGTCAATTACGTCATGCGCAGGATGGAAGTCCCACAAGTGACGCGCTACCGTTCCTACGGCCTGGGCTACAGCGTCGCGGCGCTCAACGAGGGGTTCTGCAAGCTGTGGCCGGGACGTCCCGAACCGACCCTGTCGCGCCTGGGCATGCAGGTCATGAAGAAGAATTTCACCCTGGATATCAGCCGCGCCCGGCATTATCTGGACTACGACCCCAAGGTCAGTCTCTGGACGGCGCTCGATGAATTCTGCGCCTGGTGGAAGGCCCAGGACCTTCGCTGATACCTGCCGCACTGAACCGAGGTTCGGGTCCGGGGTCAATCGATGCGGCCATGGGGGGTTATACTGCGCCGCATCAAGCCATCACCGTGTTTCACAAAGGTTGACTCAATGTCCATGCGTAACGATGCCCACGATGACTTCGACGATGTACCGAGCCTGCGTGCAGACATCCTCGATGACGATGATTACCCGAAGACCACCCGCACCACCGTGCATTCGCGCACACCGCCCGCGGTCAGGGTCAAGGCGGCGAGCACAGGGCCGTTGTGGGCCCTGGTCGGCGCCTTGTTCTTTGCCTTCGCGGGCCTTGCCTGGTGGAGCTTCCAGCAGATTTCGCTGATGGAGCAACAGCTGGTGGCGACCCAGGAAAGCTTTGCGCGTATCAGTGAAGAAGCGGCGGGGCGCCTGCAGGATATTTCCGGCAAGGTGGTCGCCAGCCAGACTAACGTCACCAGCGACAGCGAAGCGCTGAAACTGCAAATCAAACAGCTGGAAAACCAGTTGCAGGACCAGGGCAAACAACAGCTGGGCGTCGCCGGCCAGGCCTCGGACCTGGACAAGCGCCTGGCGCAGATGACCGCGCAAACCAGCGAGCTCGACAAGCGCCTGGCCCAGATGAGCGCCCAGTACACCGAGCAGCAGAATGCCGACACGCAATTGCAGGCGCAGGTCAAAGCCTTGAGCGCTGAACTGACCACCCTGAAGGACACCCCGGCGGACACCGAAAAATTCGATGCGCAGCTTAAAAGCCTGGGGGCTGACATCACGGCGCTGAAGAAACAGGGCAATCCAGGCGCCGCCATCGACCGTCTGGAGCAGGACATCGTTGTCCTCAAAAGCCAGCAGGACAACCGTTCGGGCGCTTCTCAAAGCGCCAACCTGGCGGAGTTCGATGCGTTCCGCAGCCAGGTCACCCGGACCATCAACTCCCTGCAAGCGCAGATCCAGTACCTGCAGCAGCAGTTACGCACTCGCCAGTAAGCCCTGTTTCATTCCCGGTTCGCCGGGAATGAATCCCTCCCGCACCCACGCCATTGCCGTCTACGCTCTTGAAACACCAAAAAAGAACGAGGGACGCGCCATGGGAGTTGTGCACAAGTTGGCCTGGTTATGCGGCATGCTGCTGATGTGCCTGGGCCAGGTTCAAGCGGCTGAGACGGAAAAGGCTGACAGCCAGGCCGCCATCGCCTTGCTCGAAAAGGCCCTGGCCTACTACCACGACAATGGCGACAAGGCCTTCGCCGCGTTCAGCCGCCAGGGGGAGTTCGTCGATCAGGACCGCTATGTCTTCGTGGTCGATACCCAGGGTGTGATGCTCGCCAGCGGCGGGCCCTCGGCGGCGCTGATTGGCCGGGATGTGTCGGATGTGCTCGGGCCGGATCTGCAGAAGGCCTTCAAGGAGGCGCTGAAAACGCCCGAGGGCAATGGCATCCAGCAAGCGGAATACCGATGGCAGAACTGGTCCGACGGCAAGGTCGAGCGCAAGCATGTCTACTATCAGCGCGTCGGCCAGCGCATTCTCGCGGTCGGCTACTACCTGCCCCGGGCCTCGGCGGAACAGGCCATGGCCTTGCTGAACAAGGCAGCGACCGACCTGGCCAAGGACGAGAAGGGCACCCTGGCGGCGATCAACTCCCTGAAGGGCGGATATCTGCAGGATGACCTGTATGTCTTTGTCGTCGACATCAATACCGGGCGCTACGTGGCCCATGGCACTAACCTGCGATTGATCAACACTGATTTCAGCATGATCAAGGATCCGGATGGCAAGCCGGTGGGTGAACCGATGCTGGCGTTGATCGCGAAACAGGATTACGGCGAGTATGAGTACCGCTGGAAAAACCCGGTGACCGGGAAGGTCGAGAACAAGCATGCCTACCTGAAAAAGGTCGGGCATTTCCTGGTGGCTGTGGGGTATTACAGCCCTTGAGATCGCAGACCTGTAGGAGCCCGGCTTGCCGGCGAACAACGATAACGCGGTATTAAAGACCCACCGCAGCGTCTGGTTCGCCGGCAAGCCGGGCTCCTACAGGACTTTATCTTCGCGTCCGCGCAACAACATGTTCGGCATGGCGATCGCCGCCGCCAGCCCCAGCAGCGATACCGCCGCGCTGATCATCAGCAAATGCCGGAACGTCAGCAGCAATTCAGCGCGCAAGGCATTTTGTGCCTCCCCCGGCGTGGCGTTCAGGCCGTCCAGTAAAACATTCCCCGAATGACCCTCGGCCAGCAGCGAAGCGCCGGCCAGATGGGCGAAGCTCGAATCCTGCAGCAACGCCAGCAACAGTGCCGACATCAAGGCCACGCCCACCGCACCGCCCAATGAGCGGAACAGGTTGGTGGTGCTGGTGGCGACGCCGATGTCCCGCTGTTGCACCGAGTTCTGCGTGCCGACCAGCGAGGTGGGAAACTGCATACCCGAGGCGATCCCGCAGAGCAGCATGAACAGGCTGCTCAACCAGAAGGCCTGGGGCGGGCTGAACGCCATGCCCAGAATCGACAGCGGCATGAGCAGGGCACCGCCCAGGATCATCGGCTTGTAGCGACCGGTGATGGAGGTACGGCGGCCGGCGAAATACGCGCCGATCGGCAAGCCTATGGCCAGCGGCAGCAGGTGCAGGGCGGCGGCGTCTGCACCGGCACCGGTGACACTCTGGAACCGCAGTGGCATCAGCACGATCATCGAGATGGCCTGGAAGCTGGTGAAGAAAATCGTGCACCAGCACAGGATGGCATTGCGGTTGGCGAAGAGGTGCATGGGCAACAATGGCTCCGCCGCCCGTCGTTCATGCAGCACGAACAAGCCCAGCACGGCCGCCGCGCAAGCCAGCAAACCCAATACTTCGACACTGCGCCAGGAATGGCCCTGGCCGAATTCGGTAATGCCCAGCAACAAGGCTGTCAGCCCGATGATCATCAACAGCGTGCCGAGGTAATCGATCACCGGCTTGCGTTGCGGAATCGGCAAGCCCACCAGCGTGCGATTGGCTACCAGCCACGCGCCCAGGCCCAGCGGCAGATTGATCAGGAATACCCAGCGCCAGGACAGGTATTCGGTCATGTACCCGCCCAGCACCGGGCCGGCGACGCTGGCCACTGCATACATGCTGCTGAAGTAGCCCTGATAGCGGCCACGCTCGCGGGGCGGCACGATGTCACCGATGATCGCCTGGCTGACCGAGATCATGCCACCGGCACCGATACCCTGGAGAATGCGTGCCAGCACCAGCTGCTCCATGCTCTGGGCCATGCCGCAGAACAATGACGCCAGGGTGAACAGACCCATGCCGAACAGCATCAGTTTGCGCCGGCCGTACAGGTCGCCCAGTTTGCCGTAGATCGGCACCGCCACCGTCATCGCCACCATGTAGCCGGAAATCACCCAGGCCAGCAGGCTGACGTCCTTGAACTGCGCGGAAATGGCCGGCATCGACACGGCAACGATGGTCTGGTCAAGCGCACCGAGGAAAATCGCCAGCATCAGCGCGATCAGCACGCTGCGGATGGCCGGTTTGGGCAAGTCAGGCTGGTGGAGAGTGGTCACGGGTAAACCTGCGGCAGTGATTCACCCGCCAGAGGCACGGCGAGCGGGATGCTCGCCAGTTTAAGTCGATAGCAAGCTATTCGATAGCCTCATAGGGAAGACCGACGTAATTTTCCGCAATAGTCTTGCGGCCCGCTTCGGAATCGACGAAATAGTCCAGCTCCGATTCGGCAATGCGCTGGCTGAAGGCGTCGTGATCGTCGAAGCGGTGCAGCATCGAGGTCATCCACCATGAAAACCGCTCGGCTTTCCACACCCGGCGCAGGCAGACCTCGGAGTATTTCTCCAGCAGATCGACACGGCCTTCGCGGTAGACCTTGAGCAGGATATTGAACAGCGTGCTGACATCGCTGGCTGCCAGGTTCAGGCCCTTGGCCCCGGTGGGCGGGACAATGTGCGCTGCGTCGCCGACCAGGAACATGCGCCCGTACTGCATCGGTTCGACCACGAAACTGCGCAACGGCGCGATGCTCTTTTCGATGGACGGACCGGTCACCAGCTTCTCCGCCAACGCTTGCGGCAGGCGGGTCTTGAGTTCATCCCAGAAGCGTTGGTCGGACCAGGCCTCGACCTTTTCGTCCGTCGGTACCTGCAGGTAATAACGGGTGCGGGTTGCCGAACGCATGCTGCACAAGGCAAAACCGCGCTCGTGGCGGGCGTACACCAGCTCTTCATGGACAGGCGGGGTATCGGCCAGGATCCCCAGCCAGCCGAAGGGGTAGACTCGTTCGAAGACCTTCAGGCATTCGGCGGGAATCGATTGGCGCGCCACGCCATGGAAGCCGTCGCAACCGGCAATGTAGTCACAATCGAGGCGCCAGCTTTCGCCGTCCTTGTCGAAGGTCACGAACGCTTCATCGGTTTTCATGCCGTGGGGAACGACATTGGCGGCCTGATAAATGGTTTGCGCTCCGGCGACCTGACGAGCGGCCATCAGGTCGCGGGTGACCTCGGTCTGACCGTAGATCATCACGGTTTTGCCACCGGTCAGGGCCTGCAGATCGATGTGCACCTGACGGCCATCCAGCGCCAGTTCGAAGCCACCGTGGACCAGCCCTTCGGCGTCCATGCGCTGACTCACACCGGCCTGGCGCAACAGCTCTACCATGCCTTGTTCGAGTACCCCGGCACGGATTCGCCCGAGCACGTAGTCCGGAGCCTGACGCTCGACAATGACGGTGTCGATGCCGGCGTTGTGCAACAACTGACCGAGGAGCAAACCGGACGGGCCGGCACCGATAATGGCAACTTGGGTTTTCAGTGTTTTCATTGTTTTTATGACTCGCAAGCTACACGCGACGGGGGTCGGTGAATGATTTTTATGGATCGAGTGCTTGCATTTTTCCCTTGCGGGTCTGTCAATTGAAGGTGAAAACTGAGCGGATAGCTGTACATTCTGCCAATCGGTGCGATTATCGCCCGTCGTCCATTCCGAAACCTGGATTGAAGTGATGAACAAGCCTGACCTGCCTTCGATTCCGGTGTTCAAGCTCTACGGGGAAAGCCTGGATTGGCCGACTCCGGACTTGCTGCACTGTGAAACCATTTCCAAACGCAGTCGCGAACATCAATGGGAAATCAAACCCCACCGTCACGCCGATTTATGTCAGTTGCTCTTCGTATTCAAAGGTCAGGCAGAGCTTGAAATCGAAGGCAAACGTACGCAACTGACTGAAGCGGCGATCCAGATCCTGCCGCCGCTGTCGGTGCATGGCTTCCGCTTCAGTGAAGATGTCGAGGGCTTCGTGGTGACCCTTGCGGCGCCGCTGATCACGCATCTTCAGGGGCAACTGGGGCATTCGGTGAATGCCCTGGCCCAGGCCGAGAGCTACCCGGCGGGACAGGACGCCGAGTACTTGAACAGTCTGTTTTGTGCGTTGCAGAACGAATACACCAGCCATCAACCGGCGCGGGAAATGCTCATGCATTCGCTGGTCAGCGTGATCATGGTGTGGGTCAGCCGCCAGGTGATCCAGCGCCGGTCGGCCAGTCAACGACCGCAGCGGGCGCGGGAATACCTCAATGGCTACATCCAGTTGGTGGAGGAGACCTATCGCCAGCACGTCAAGGTCGAGGACCTGGCTCATCGCCTGGGGATTTCGGTTTCGCACCTCAATGGCACCTGCCGTGAGCTGGCGGGGCAACCGGCGTTGCAGATCATGCACGAACGGCAATTGCTGGAGGCCAAGCGCCTGCTGACCTACACCAGCATGACCATCTATGAAATGTCCGACGTGTTGGGGTTCTCTGATCCGACCAACTTCACGCGCCTGTTCCGACGCCGGGTGGGAATCTCGCCAAAGGCGTTCCGCGACCGCTTGAAGGCCGATCAGGACAACGAGGCCTGACCCTGGTTACCGCAAGGCGTTGAGGGTCGCGTTGTGGGGAATGCAGCGCTCGAAATTGCAGCTGGCGTACTCCCGGGGCAGGTTGCGCAGCTGCTCGACGCGCCAGGCGGCGGCGCCATACAGGCCGAGCGTGACCGCGCAGGTGATGAAGATGGCGAGGTACCTTCTTGTTTTGATGTTCATGGCGTAGACCTCTGAACGAATACCCTTGGGTATTACCATGAGCATAGGTCAGGGGCGGGGAGTTGCCAGCAATAGCGCTGTATTCAGAACACTGATGAACCCCCTGTGGGAGCGGGCTTGCTCGCGAAAACGGTCTTTCATGCGCAAAATTTGCGTCGGATGTACCGACCTCTTCGCGAGCAAGCCCGCTCCCACATTTCGGACCGGTTACAGGCCAACATCCCACTCCGGTTCTTCGGGAAACCTCGCCACCAGAAAATCCAGCAAGCTGCGCAGCGCCGTCGGCATGTGCTTGCGTGAGGCATACACCGCGTACACGTTCATCTGCCTTGGCTCGGCCTGGGGCAGCAGACGGACCAGCTCACCGCTGTGGATGTGCACGCAGGCCTGATAGGTAGGCAACATGGCCACGCCGGCGCCGGCCAGGGTGGCGCGCAGCAGGGTACTGGCTTCGTTGGCGCTGATGTTGCCTTGCACGGGTACCGAAACCTGTTCTCCCCCGAACTCAAAGTGCCACAAGCTTTTGCCGAAGTACGAGTGCGTCAGGCAATTGTGCTGGCTCAGGTCCTCGATCCGCTGGGGTGCCGGGTGTTCGCGCAGGTAGGCAGGGGTGGCGCAGATTACCGAACGACACACCGTCAACCGACGGGCGATCAGGTTCGGGTCCAGGTCATTGCTGGTGCGAATCGCCAGGTCGATGCGCTCATCCACCAGGTTCACCGTGCGATCGAGCATCTGCATGTCGATGCTGACACCCGGGTAGCGCTTGACGTAGGCCGCCATGGCATCGGCCAGTTGCGCCTGGCCGAACGAAGTGCTGACGCTGATGCGCAGCAGGCCACGGGGTGCATCGTCCGATACGCTGACGGCGGCCTGCATGTCCGTGGACAGGTCGAGCATCTGCCGGCAGCGGGGAAGTATTTCGCTGCCGGCGGCGGTCAGGCTCAATTTGCGCGTGGTGCGGTGCATCAGGCGTGCGCCGACCCAGTCTTCCAGTTCCGCCAGATAGCGCGAAACCACCGGCCTTGAAAGCTCCAGATGATCGGCGGCAGCTGACTGGCTGCCGAGATCGACCACTGTGACGAACACCCTCATTGCTTGCAGACGATCCATGATTTGCCCGATTCCAGAAACAAACTATGTTCAAGTATCGCATTTTTTGTACTGAACCAGGCAATTAAGCTCTGTTATCGGCCAACCTTGGCCATCAAACAACGGAGCAACAGATGATCGGTTTCACCACCCTGAAGCGCATTTTGCTGGCGACCACTGCCCTCGGTTTTGCCACACACGCAGCCGCGTCGACACTGACCCTGGATGTGTACAACCCCGGCGAAAAAGCGATTTTCCCGGTGTCTTCGGTGCTGGTCAGCGGCGAGAAGGAGGCGATCCTGGTGGACGCCCAGTTCGGCAAATCCCAGGCCGAACAGGTGGTGGAAAAAATCCGCGCCAGCGGCAAGCAACTGACCACCATCTACATCAGCCACGGCGACCCGGACTACTACTTCGGCCTCGATACCCTGACCGCTGCATTCCCCAAGGCCAAAGTGCTCGCATCGCAGCCGACCGTTGATCACATCAAGCAAACCGTCGACGGCAAATTGGCGTTCTGGGGCCCGAAAATGGGCGCTGATGTGCCGGCCAGAACCGTCGTGCCGGACGTGCTCAAGGGCGACAGCCTGATACTCGAAGGGCAGAAACTGCAGGTGGTCGGCCTTGCGGGCAAGCAACCGGATCGCAGTTTCGTGTGGATTCCATCGATCAAGGCCGTGGTCGGTGGTGTGGTCGTGGCAGAGAACATCCATGTGTGGATGGCCGACACCCAGACCCCGCAGTCCCACGCCGACTGGTTGGCGACGCTGCACTCGATCGAAACCCTGAAGCCGAAAACCATCGTGCCGGGTCACTACCTCGGCGACAGCGCCCGTTCCCTGGCCGGCGTGCAGTTCACCGCTGATTACATCAAGGCCTTCGACGAAGAAACTGCGAAGGCCAAGGATTCGGCGGCCCTGATTGCAGCGATGAAAAAGCGCTATCCGGCACTGGGTGAAGAGAGCTCACTGGAGCTGAGCGCCAAAGTCGCCAAAGGCGAAATGAAGTGGTAACCCGCGGTACCTTGTAGGAGCTGCCGCAGGCTGCGATCTTTTGATCTTGTTTTTTAAAAGCAAAGTCAAAAGATCGCAGCCTGCGGCAGCTCCTACACAGGGCTCAGCGACTTTGGGCCTGCTCCACCAACCACCCCATCAACTCACGCAACTTCGCTGAAGGTCCGGGTTTTTCGGGGAACACCAGGTAATACGCCAACCCGGTTTTCACCTTCAATTCGAAAGGCATGACCAGCCGCCCGGCATTCAGGTCGTCGCCGATCAGCGACCAGTCACCGATCGCCACGCCGGTCCCCTGGGACGCCATCGACATCGCCAGGTCCAGGGTTTCGAAATGCTGGCCCTTGCCGACATTGCTCAACTGTACGTCCGCGGCTTTCAACCAGGCCTTCCAGTCCCGTTCGTCGCGGGTGGGGTGCAGCAGCAGGTGTTGTTGCAGATCGGTCGGTGACTGCAGGGCCAGGGGGCCTTCGAGCATGGGCCGCGAACACACCGGTGTCAGTTGCTCGTCGAAGAGTTTTTGCGCCACCAGCGAGTCGTCCGGCGAGGCACCGTACATCACCGCTGCGTCGAATTGTTCGAGATGAAAATCCACCCCGTGCTTGACCGTGGTGGTCAGCTCGACCGGCACGTCCGGGCGTTCTTTTTGCCACTGCAACAGCCGTGGCAACAGCCAGCGCATGACACAGGTCGGGGCCTTGAGTTGCAGGGTTTCGCGCTTCTCGCCGATCTGCTCAACGGCTTCGTCGATCAGGCCGAAAATCTGCTGGACCCGTGGCAACCACTCGCGTCCCTCGGCGGTCAGGTCCAGGCCTCGGGCCTGGCGAATGAACAGTTCATAACCCAGGTGATCTTCCAGCCCGGCGATCTGCCTGCTCACGGCGCCCTGGGTGATGTGCAGTTGCTCGGCGGCCCGGGTGAAGTTGCAGCACTGCGCGGTAATCAGAAAAGTGTGCAGCGCCGGCAGGGGAGGCAATCGTTTCATTGGGATCCAAGGTATGACGTGAGGACATGGCTAGTATGACTTTTTATCCATTGTTGCGGCTACGTGTCGCCCGTTCCAATGAGGCCATCCCTGGACCTGCCAATCCATCATAAACACTGCGCAGGCCCGGCGTCTCAAACGAACAGGAAGGGCAATCACATGGCGACGTGCGGCGAAGTATTGGTCAAGTTACTCGAAGGTTACGGGGTCGAGCAGGTGTTCGGCATTCCCGGGGTGCATACCGTGGAGCTGTATCGCGGGCTGGCCCGTTCGAGCATCAACCACGTCACCCCGCGTCACGAACAGGGCGCCGGCTTCATGGCCGACGGCTATGCCCGCACCAGCGGCAAGCCGGGTGTGTGCTTCATCATCACCGGCCCTGGCATGACCAACATCACCACGGCGATGGGCCAGGCCTATGCCGACTCGATCCCGATGCTGGTGATCTCCAGCGTACAGACCCGCAACCAGCTGGGCGGCGGTCGCGGCAAGCTCCATGAGCTGCCGAACCAGAGCGCACTGGTCGGTGGCGTGGCGGCGTTCTCCCATACCCTGATGTCGGCGTCGGAATTACCGGGTGTTTTGGCCCGTG
Organism: Pseudomonas sp. YuFO20; assembly: GCF_035064975.1. Classification (NCBI taxonomy): domain Bacteria; kingdom Pseudomonadati; phylum Pseudomonadota; class Gammaproteobacteria; order Pseudomonadales; family Pseudomonadaceae; genus Pseudomonas; species Pseudomonas sp. YuFO20. Next base: position 78,497 of record NZ_JAXDEO010000016.1, on the reverse strand, counting down.
CCTTCGCGCTGTTCCAGGCCGGTCGCCCGCGTCCGGTGCACATCGAAATTCCGCTGGACGTGCTGGTTGAAGAAGCCGACGAACTGCTCGCCAGCCTGCCGGTACACATCGACCGCGCCGGCGCTTCGCCGTCCGCCGTTTCGCGCATGACCGACCTGCTGGCGGGCGCCAAGCGGCCGTTGATCCTCGCCGGTGGCGGTGCCATCGATGCCGCCGCCGAGCTGACCGAACTGGCTGAACTGCTGGACGCGCCTGTCGCGCTGACCATCAACGCCAAGGGCATGCTGCACTCCGCTCACCCGTTGCTGATCGGTTCGACCCAGAGCCTGGTCGCCACTCGCGCACTGGTCGCCGAGGCCGATGTGGTCCTGGCCATCGGTACCGAACTGGCCGAGACCGACTACGACGTCACCTTCGCCGGTGGTTTCGAGATCCCCGGCAAGCTGCTGCGCATCGATATCGATCCAGACCAGACCGTACGCAACTACCCGCCACACGTGGCCCTGGTGGCCGACTCGCGCAACGCCGCCCAGGCCTTGCTCAGCGCGCTGTCGCACAAGCCGCTGGCCGAACGTCGCAACGATTGGGGCCAGGTGCGCGCCGCCCGCTTGCGTGAAGAATTGGCCGCCACCTGGGATGCACCGACCCTGGCCCAGACCCGCTTCCTGGAAACCGTCCTGCACGAACTGCCGAACGCGGTATTCGTCGGCGATTCGACCCAACCGGTGTACACCGGCAACCTGACGTTCAACCCCGAGCGCCCGCGTCGCTGGTTCAACTCGTCGACCGGTTACGGCACCCTGGGTTACGCCTTGCCGGCGGCGATTGGCGCCTGGTTGGGCGGCACCGTCGAAGGCGGCGCACGTCCTCCAGTGGTGTGCCTGATCGGCGACGGCGGCCTGCAATTCACCCTGCCGGAACTGGCCAGCGCCGTGGAAGCGCGCACCCCGGTGATCGTGCTGCTGTGGAATAACCAGGGCTACGAAGAGATCAAGAAGTACATGGTCAACCGGGATATCGAACCGGTCGGCGTGGACATCTACACCCCGGACTTCATCGGTGTGGCCAAGGCCCTGGGTTGCGCGGCCGAGGCGGTCAATGGCGTCGAACAACTGCGTACGGCATTGCGTGTCGCCACCGATCGCCAGGGGCCGACGCTGATTGAAATCGATCAGACCGAGTGGACCAAGGCGGTGTCGAAATGAGTTTTCCAACCACCCTGGATGGCCTGTACATCAACGGCCAATGGTCGGCGGGCGACGAACACTTGCGCGTGATCAACCCGGCCACCGAAGCGCTGTTGACCACGGTGAATGGCGGTGACGAACGCGCCGTCGACCTGGCCGTGGGCGCGGCGACTAAGGCTTTCGCCGCCTGGTCGCAAACCAGCGGTGCCGAGCGCGGTGCGATCATGCGAGCGATTGCGGCAGGTGTGCAGGCCGGTCGCGAAAAACTCATGCATTTGCAGTCGAGCAACAACGGCAAGCCTTTGTTCGAGGCGGCCATCGACGTCGATGACGTGATCGCCACGTTCGAGTATTACGCAGGTCTGGCCGAAGGGCTGGACGCGAAACAGGACAGCCCGGTCGAACTGCCGACTGACGACTTCAGTGCGCGCCTGCGCCGCGAGCCGTGCGGTGTGGTCGGCCTGATCGTGCCGTGGAACTTCCCGATGGTCACCACCGCGTGGAAGCTCGCTCCGGCCCTGGCCGCCGGTTGCTGTGTAGTGCTCAAGCCATCTGAAGTGACGCCGCTGCCGGAGCTGGAACTGGCGACCATCATTGCCCAGGCCGGCTTGCCTGCCGGTGTGTTCAACCTGGTGTGCGGCACCGGCCTGGCCGTTGGCGCACCGCTGTCGGCGGACCCGCGTATCGCCAAGGTATCGTTCACCGGCAGCAACGCGGTCGGCGTGCAGGTCATGCAGCGTGCCGCGGAAACCGTCAAAGGCGTGAGCCTGGAACTGGGCGGTAAATCCTCCTTGCTGGTGCTGGCCGATGCCGACCTCGACCTGGCGGTGGACGTGGCCTGCGGTGGCGGTTTCTTCAACGCCGGGCAGATGTGCTCCGCCACCAGCCGCGTGTTGGTTGCCGATGAACTGGCCGATGAATTCCTCACCCGGGTGAAGGCCCGCGCCGAAGCCATTCGCGTGGCCGACCCGTTCGACCCGAACGTGGAAATGGGCGCGCTGGTCAATCAGGCGCAATACCAGCGCGTGCTCGGCCACATCGATCGTGGTTTGAGTGCGGGCGCCAAGCTGGTTTGCGGCGGTAATCGTCCGGCGGATCTGCCGCGCGGGTATTTTTTGCAGCCGACGGTTTTCACCGACGTGCCCCTCGACAGTGCGCTGTGGTGTGAAGAGATTTTCGGCCCGGTGATCTGCGTGCGCCGTTTCGCCTCGGAGGCCGAAGCGATTGCTCTGGCCAACGACAGCCAGTTCGGCCTGGTCGCCAGCGTGGTCACGCGCAATGCCGAGGCGGCGGACCGCGTCGCCAACGCTTTGCAGGCGGGCCTTGTGTGGATCAACGCGCCGCAAGTGATCTTCCCGCAGACCGCCTGGGGTGGCTACAAGCAGAGCAGCATCGGTCGCGAATTGGGGCCGTGGGGCTTGCAGGCTTTCCAGGAAATCAAACACGTGATTCGCGCCGTCTGACGGCACGAAAACGGTGAACGCATGCCTCATGGCGAGGCATGCGTTGGCGTCATGGCTTCGATGATTTTTTATCGATAGTCAGGTGTTTTGCACCACCTCAGGATGAACTCACTGGTTCAGCCAAGCCCCGCAAATACGAGGGGTAACCCGCTGCTCCAGCCGCGCGGATGCAACAGTTTCGACCTGCCTTATACCTACAAAAACAAAGGGAGTCCGTAATGGGCGAGCATGATCTGAACAGACGTCAATTCATCAAGACCGTGGGCGTAGCCTCGGTTGCCGCGGCGGCCATGAGCCTGCCATTCGTCAAGGCCAATGCCAGCGACACCCGCTTTCAAGGCAAGACCCTGCGCCTGTTGACCTGGTCCGACGACACCGGCCTGGCTGCCCTGCGCAACATCGCCGCGACCTTCGAAGACAAGTACGGCTGCAAGGTCATCGCCGACCGCACCGGCAGTACTTCGGAAATGGTCGCCAAACTCAAGGCCGGCGGTGATCGTCCGCAGTACGACATCATCACCCTGGCCGGCGTCGGCGCCGAAGGCCTGGCCGCCGCCAACCTGCTGGAAAAACCCGACCTCAACCGCATTCCCAACCTGGTCGACGTACCGGAAAAATACCGTACCGGCGCCAATGGCCACGGTATCGGTTACCTGCTCTGGTGCAACAGCCTGGTCTACAGCACCCGCACCATCCAGCAAGCGCCGGACAGCTACGCCGCCCTGTGGGACGCCGACCTGTCGCCGAACATCTTCCTGCCGCCGCCGAACTGGACCGAGGCCATGGACCTGATCATCATCGCCGCCAAACTGGCCGGTGGTGACGAGCACAACATCGAGCCGGGCTTCAAGAAACTCGCCGAGCTCAAGGATCGCGTGGTGACCCTGGGCGAAAACCCGAACCAGATCGCCGAGCTGTTCCGCACCGGTTCCCTGGACATGGGCGGCCTGTACGCCCCGGCGTTTTTCCCGAAACAGATCCGCGATCCGGCCTACGGCCTGGGCGCCACCTTCGGCATGAAGGAAGGTTTCTACACCGACCTGATGCTCTCGGTGATGCCGAAGAATCGTCCGGGCGATACCGACCTGACCTACGCCTTCATCAACCACTCCCTGGACCCGCTGGTGCAGGGCAAGATGGCTGAAGACATCTACAACGGCCCGGTCAACGCCAAGGCGATCATCTCCGCCGAAGCGCGCAAGAGCCCGTTCATTCTCACGCCGGAGCAGATTGCCGAGAAGGCGATCATGCACGACAACGCCTTCCTGGCCACCGTGCATGACCAATGGATTCGTCGTTACACGGAAATCTTTTCTTCCTGATCGTTTGACGAACACCGGCTCTTTGGAACACCACAAATCCAATGTGGGAGCGGGCTTGCTCGCGAATGCGTCAGCACTTTCAACATACATGTGACTGACAGGCCGCTTTCGCGAGCAAGCCCGCTCCCACAGGGTTCACGGTGGTTTTGAAGGACGTGTTCTTCAGCTGCTTTCCATTGACGAGACCTTTGCTATGGAACACCAACCTTTGACCCATTCGGTCAGCGCCGCTGAGTCGCGCCCGAGTCGGGGCGTTTCGCCGACGGCCCGCGCCTGGTTTTTCCTCACGCCGTCGATGCTGTTCCTGGGCGTGCTGATTGCCGCCAGCCTGCTGGTGCTGCGCATGAGCGTGGGCACCAAGGGCGCGGAATGGTCCGGGTTCAGCCTGGCCAGCTACGCCCAATTGCTCGAACCCTACTACCTCAAATCCCTCATGCTGACCCTGCGCCTGGCGCTGATCAGCGCGGTGATCGCGGTGGTGCTGGCGATCCCGGTGGCCTACACCATGTCGCGGCTGACCTCTCCGTTTGTGCGCCGGATCTTCCTCGCCGCGGTGCTGTTGCCCTTGCTGGTCAACCTGCTGCTGCAAAGCTACGGCTGGCTGGTCATCCTCGGCCCCGGCGGCATGCTCAACCAGGCACTGATGGGCCTGGGCCTGATCAAGCGTCCGATCATGCTGTTGTACAACCAGAACGGCGTGCTGATGGGCCTGGTACAAACCGCCTTCCCGCTGGCCGTGCTGCCGATCGCCAGTGCCATGCGCGGCGTCGCCCGTACATACGAAGAGGCCGCCGCGACCCTGGGCGCCAGTCGCTTCCAGGTGTTCCGCCAGGTGGTGTTGCCGATGAGTCTGCCGGGGATCATCACCGGCGCGACGCTGGTGTTTGCCTACAACGCCAGCAGCTTCGTGGTGCCGTTGCTGCTCGGTGGCCGCCGCGTGCCGATGCTGGCGGTGATGGTGCATGACCAGATCGCCCCACTGATGAACTGGCCCGCCGCCTCCGCCGCCGGCGTGGTGCTGATCGTCACCACCCTCGCGATCATGACCCTGTCCGAATACATCACTGGCCGCCGTCGGCGCATGCTGGAGGCTTCGCAATGAGCACCCTGACCAAGAAACGCTATGGGCTACTGCCGGGCGAAACCGGCAAGTTCGCCGGCATCCTCTCGGGCTTCATCCTGCTGCTGGCGGTGTTGCCGATCCTGACCATGATCGTGATGTCGTTCAGCGGCGCGTCGAACCTCGACTTCCCGCCGAGCAGCTACAGCCTGCAATGGTACAAGGCCGCCTGGCACACCTTCGTCTCGCCCGATGCCAGCGATGTGCTGAGCCTGGGCAAGGCCATGACCACCAGCCTGATGGTGTCCTGCCTGACCATGGTTTTTGCGACCATCATCGCCGTGCCGGCAGCCTATGCGCTGACCCGTTGTGAGTTCCGTGGCAAGGCCGTGGCCCTGCAACTGATGTCGCTGCCCCTGGTGTTCCCGATGGTGGTGTTGGGGCTGGCGTTGCTGCTGGTGTTCGACAGCCTGCCGTTCCAGATGACCACCTCGCGCCTGGTGATTGCCCATGTGATCCTGGCCTTGCCGTTCGTGGTGAAGAACTGCACGGCGGCCATGCTCTCGATCGGCAGCGAAGTCGAGGAGGCCGCGCAAATGCTTGGCGCTTCACCGCTGCGAGCGATTGTCGACGTGGTGGTGCCGTTGATGAAGTCGGGGATCCTGGCGGGCATGCTGCTGGCGTTCATCGTCTCGTTCAACGAGTTCACCGTGACCTATTTTCTCTACACCATCGACGTCATGACCGTGCCGATCTGGATGTACAGCCGCACCGTGTCCTCGCTCGACCCCACCGTATTTTCGTTTGCCGTGCTGATCGTGCTGATCGACTTCGTCCTGATCTGGGCGCTGGAGAAGCTGGTCGGTGAAGGTGGCGTTTCGTTCTGATTTCTTGAGGTGATTTATGTCTGGTCTGATTCTGGAAAACGTCGAGAAACATTACGGCTCGGCCTGCGCGGTAAAGGATGTAAACCTGCATTTGCCCGAAGGCAAACTGGTGTGTTTCCTTGGGCCCTCGGGTTGCGGCAAAACCACTTTGCTGCGGATGATCGCCGGGCTGGAAACCCTGAGCGGTGGCGAGATTCGCCTGGACGGCGAGGACATCGGCCACACCCCGGCGCACCTGCGTAATTTCGGCATGGTGTTCCAGTCCCTGGCGCTGTTCCCGCACATGACCGTGGGCGAAAATATTGCCTATCCACTGAAACTGCGCGGGGTCAGCAAGGCTGACCAGCAGGCGCGGGTGGTGGAGTTGCTGGAACTGATCCAGCTGCAACCGATGATCGACCGGCCGGTGGCGAAACTGTCCGGCGGCCAGCGTCAGCGCGTGGCGATTGCCCGGGCGATTGCCAATCACCCGAAAATCCTCTTGCTCGACGAACCGCTGTCGGCGCTGGACGCCAAGCTGCGCGAGTCGATGCAGGTGGAGATCCGTCAGCTGCAACAGCGCCTGAACATCACCACCATCATGGTCACCCACGACCAGCGCGAAGCCATGACCATGGCCGATATTGTCGTGGTGTTGGGCGAGCACAAGGTGCAGCAGGTGGGTACGCCGATCGAGATCTACCGGCACCCGGCCAACGAATTCGTCGCGGACTTCATCGGTTCGGGCAACATCTTCCCGGCCACGGCGCTGGGCAACGGCAAGGTCAGCCTGCCAGGCGGTGATGCACTGCAAGTGCCGATCTGCAGCAGCATTGTGGTGGGGGAAAAAGTGAAGATGCTGATTCGTCCGGAAGACCTGCAACTGTCGGCGCCGCAGGCCACGGCGGGCAACCGCTTGCTGGGCAAGGTGACGTTCGTGCGGGATATTGGCGCGACCATCGAGACTACGGTGGAGTGTTCCGGGGTGTCGTTTACGGCGTTGAGTACGCCGTGCCAGGGCTTTGGTTTGAGCGTTGGGCATCCGGTGTCGGTGACATTGCCGGTCGAGGCTTGCCGGGTACTCGGCGCCTGACAGGCCCCCTTCGCTGGCAAGCCAGCTCCTACAGGTTACAGCGATCCCTTGTAGGCGCTGGCTTGCCAGCGAAGGCGCCGGTCACGGCACCGCGAATGCCGGATCAAACCGACAACCGCAACCGCGCCAAATCCCGCAACGGCGGTGCCCCGAACAACCGGCTGTACTCCCGGCTGAACTGAGAAGGGCTTTCATACCCCACTCGATATCCCGCCGCCGAAGCCTCCAATCCTTCGGCCAGCATCAGCCGCCTGGCTTCCTGCAAGCGCAACTGCTTCTGATACTGCAACGGACTCATCGCCGTCATCGCCTTGAAGCGGTGATGCAAGGTCGACACGCTCAGGTTCACTTCCTTGGCCAGATCATCGATGCGCAACGGCTGCTCATAGTTGCCGTTGAGCCACTTGATCGCCTGGCTGATGCGATGGCTCTGGCTGTTGGCAATGGCGATTTCATACAGCCGGTGTCCCTGCTTGCTGCGCAACAACCGATAGAGAATCTCCCGGCGAATCAGCGGCGCGAGCATGGCGATGTCTTTGGGTGTGTCGAGCAACCGCGCCAGGCGCAGCACGGCGTCGAGCATGGCGCTGTCGAGCTGTTCGACATACAACCCGCGCCCGGTCGGCCGGGTGGGTACGCCAAGGGGGCCGGCGTCGGCGATCAGCGCGGTGATTTCCGTCGGGTCGATGTCCAGGCGCAAGGCCAGGATCGGTTCCTCGGCCGAAACATCGATCACCCGCCCGCTCAGCGGCATCGAGACCGAGACCACCAGGTAGTTCAGCGGGTCGTAATTGAAGTACTCGTTGGCCAACTGAACTTCCTTGCGCCCCTGGGCCATGATGCACAGCGCCGGTTGCGCGAGCACCGGGGCGAACTCGTGGGATTGGCTGTGGCGCGACATGAACAGCGAGCCGATGGCAGTGGCATAACTGCCATCTTCGGCGGTGTTGTGACGGATGATCGCCGCCAGTTCCGCGCGCTGCTTTTCCATGTCGGTGTCAAGCGGGGCTTGAAATTGATCGAACGACGACATGCAAGGCATCCTCGGCAAGGCTTGGGTGATGGCTAGAGCATAAGTTTGTGCAAGCCATAGCGGTAGACACATCCTGCCTGATGCTTGCCTGATTCTGCACGGAGTGTCTTCATCCCTTCGCCTACCCAGCGTCCCGACGCACAGCCAAACCCCTGTAGGAGCTGCCGCAGGCTGCGATCTTTTGATTTTGTTTTTAAGATCAAAAGATCGCAGCCTGCGGCAGCTCCTACAGGGTACAACCCCGACAATGTTTTACGCATTGTTACAGGTGACTGATGCACCTTCGCAGGATTGTGCAACGCGCCAGCAGGAATCGACTAACGACGCAGGCGCAGAGGCCTTTAACCTTTGATCCTGTCGCAGCCCGCCCCTGGCTGCCACGCGACTCCCCGGGAGGGTTGAACATGTCCAAGCAGATCCCCGTCAGTCATATGGCCTTTGTCCGAGCGCGCGCCGGGCGTTCCCAAGAGCTGGGTGTGCGCCTGAGCGCGCTGATCGAGCCGTCCCGCGCTGCACCCGGTTGCCTGAACTTTGCCTTGCAGCATTCGTTATGCGACCCCGAGTTGTGGCTGGTGTCCGGTTTCTGGGTCAACCAGCAGGCCATGACCGCGTATTTCAGCACCCCGGCGATGGAGGTTTTTGCCGAGCTGGTGCAGGAACTGGTGGTCAATAGCCTGGATTTTCACACCTTCAAGGATGTGTCGGCGGCGCAGGCCTTGCGACAGTCCGGGGCAGATATACACAAACTGGCCGGTTGAGGGTTTAATGGCGGCATTCTCAACCAGCCAGGATTCGCGACATGGCACGTAAAGCCTTTGAACACTTCGAAGCTGTTTCCGCCGTAGTACCGGGTGAGGGTGGTTACCACGCCGCTATCGCCGTCAAAGCGCTGGGTGGTTCCGGCGCCCCGCGTTTTCACAAAGTGCTGGAAGGCCAGACTTTCAAGACGGCCAATGAGGCTGACCTGGCGGCGGCCAAGGAGCTGACCCGCCTCAAGGATGTGAAGGAAGACACCGACCTGCTCTGGTAATTACTTCACCGCCCCCGGGCGATACATCTTGAACAACGCCTCAGGCCCCAGCTGGAAATAGTCCGCCGGCCCGCCGCCGCGCAGAATCGGTTCTGCCGCGGCGGTGTCGTACACGCCATCCTTCAACAGCCACTTGGCGATATGCACGGCGACCACTTCGCCGAGAATCAGCCAGCTCGGCACCACATTGCCATCGGCCCGCTGCAACTGAATGATCTGCGTGACCTTGCACTCGAAGGACACCGGGCTTTCGGCGACCCGTGGCACCTGAATGACTTTCGAGGCGACGGTGCTCAGGCCCGCCAGCTCGAACTCGTTGACCTGGGGCTCGACCATGGCACTGCTCTGGTTCATCCGCTCGGCCAATGGCCGGGTGGCCAGGTTCCAGGCGAATTCGCCGGTCTGTTCGATGTTGTTCAGGCTGTCTTTGCGCCCGACGCTGGAAAAACCAATGATCGGCGGAATGTAGTTGAAGGCGTTGAAAAAGCTGTAGGGCGCCAGGTTCAAGTGGCCTTCGGCATCCTGTGAGGAAATCCAGCCGATGGGACGCGGGCCGACGATCGCATTGAAGGGATCGTGGGGCAGGCCGTGGCCGTTGGCGGGTTCGTAATAGTGGATGTCGTCGGGCATGGCGGGAATTCCTGGCACTTGCGGGAGGCGGACATGGTGCAAGGACCGCCGACATTTTTCCAGTACGGACTCAGTCAATGTGTGAGCGGGCTTGCTCGCGAAAGCGGTGTGTCATGCAACAGAAATGTTGAATGTAAAACCGCATTCGCGAGCAAGCCCGCTCCCACAGGTTCTATGGTTTGCCCGCAGATTTTCGGTGCCACAGAAATGACTAAGCCCGGCCGAAGCCGGGCTGTGGTGCCGCTTGAGTGAATCAGCTGACGGTAGCGCCGCCAGTACGGTCGTAGCCATCTTCAGCGACGGTAGCGCCGCCAGTGCGGTCGTAGCCGTCTGCGGCGACGGTAGCGGAGCCAGTGCGGTCATAACCATCGGCGGCAACGGCGGAGCCTGTGCGGTCGTAACCGTCGGCGGCGAAGGTGTTGGCGGCCAGTACGGACAGGGCGATGGCGAGGAACAGTTTGGTTTTCATCTTCATTTCTCCAGGTTCTTTGGCGTTTTGTGTCTTGGGCATGGGTTTTATGCTACGCCAATTAAACTGATTAAAAAGCGCAAAATAATGCTAAAAACAATCGATTTAATTGATGTTAAGGCCAGCAGGCGTTTTCGCTTTCAAGGTCTGAATGAGCGCATCACAGGTAATCGATCAGGCAGGTTCAGGATGAGGGGAGCGCATTAACTCGTGATTAATCTGCCTCCCACGGCAGTGAAGGATTTTTCATGTAGCGCACGAGCAACAAAAAAGGGGGCAGACCCCGACGGTCTGCCCCCTTTTGTCAAACGCGCCTGGACTTAGTCCGTGAGGATCCGCGAATGCTTGCGGGTGTCTTTCATGGTGATGTACACCAGCAACGACACGGCGATACACGCGGTGACATACCAGTAGTACCCGGTTTCCATGCCGATGCTCTTGAACCACAGCGCGATGTATTCAGCGGTGCCGCCGAAGATCGACACGGTCAGGGCATACGGCAGGCCGACGCCCAGGGCGCGGATTTCGGTCGGGAACAGTTCGGCCTTCACCACTGCGTTGATCGAGGTGTAGCCGCTGACGATGATCAGCGCCGCCATGATCAGGAAGAACGCGCCCCACCAGGTCTGGATGGTGTGCAGGGTGGTGAGGATCGGCACGGTGAACAGCGTGCCGAGAATGCCGAAGGCGATCAGGATCGGCCGGCGACCGATTTTATCCGAGAGCCCGCCGATGATTGGTTGCAGGCACATGAACAGGAACAGCGTGGCGGCGGAAATGGTGGTGGAGTCGGAGATGCTCATGCCGACGGTGTTCACCAGGTATTTCTGCATGTAGGTGGTGTAGGTGTAGAACGCCAGCGTACCGCCCATGGTCAGGCCGACCACGGTCATCAGTTCCTTCGGATGGCGCATCAGGGTGCGCATCGCGCTTTCCTTGGCCTTTTCCTTCTTGGTGAACGACTCGGTTTCTTCCATGCCGCGACGCAGGTACAGTGCGACCACGGCACACAGCGCGCCGATGGCGAACGGGATACGCCAGCCCCAGGCATACAGCTCTTCGGTGGTCAGTACGTTTTGCAGGATGATCAGCACGGCCAAGGCGATGAGCTGGCCGGAGATCAGGGTCACGTACTGGAAGCTGGAGTAGAAACCGCGACGTTCCTTGGTCGCCATCTCGCTGAGGTAGGTGGCGGAGGTGCCGTATTCGCCACCGACCGACAGGCCCTGCAGCAGACGGGCGAACACCAGCAGGATCGGCGCGCCGATGCCGATGATTTCATAACCCGGGCTCAGGGCGATCAACAGCGAGCCGAAGCACATCAGGTACACCGAGGCCATCAGCGCCTTTTTGCGCCCGACTTTGTCGGCGTACAGGCCCATCAGCCAACCCCCGATCGGACGCATCAGGAAGCCCACGGCGAAAATCGCAGCGGTGTTCAGCAGTTGTGCGGTGGTGTCGCCTTTGGGGAAAAAGGTCTTGGCGAAGTACAGGGAGAAGGCGGCATAGACGTACCAGTCATACCACTCGACCATGTTACCAACGGAACCGCTGAAGATCGATTTGATGCGACTGGCGGTGGTTCTTGCTTTGGCCGGCGCGGCAGCCGACCCAAGTGGCAGGGCGTTGGAGTTATCCATTGAAGGATCCTTCGTTTAATTGTTTTTGTGGAGCGCGATTAAACGCAGCCTGCGGGGGCTATAGCAGGAGCTGTGCCAACGGGGAGAGGGGCGGTTTAGAGGGGTTTAGGGGAGTTGATGAGCGGAAATCCGCTCATGAAAGGCTGGGCTTGAGCGGAAAACTGCTTAGGTCCTGGCAGGTGTGTTGCCTGAACTGGCCTCTTCGCGGGCAAGCCCGCTCCCACAGTGGCGGGTGTCGTACACAAAATTCGCGACCGGCGCGGTCATTGTGGGAGCGGGCTTGCTCGCGAAGAGGCCTGCACAGTCACTACAAAAACATCTCCCGGCTCAATCCATGCCGCTGCATCTTTTCATTGAAAGTCCGGCGCGGCAGTTGCAGCTCTTCGAGCACCGCTTTCACATCGCCCTTGTGCCGGGTCAACGCTGCGCGCAGGCACTGCGCTTCAAACGCCTCCTGCTGCGCCGCCAGTGACTGCCCAGGCTCGATGCCCGCCGGCACGGGCTCGCCAAGCCCCAACACCTGGCGCTCGGCCACGTTCGCCAGCTCACGCACATTGCCCGGCCAGTCGTGACTCAGCAGATGACTCAACTGCGGCCCGCTCAACGGCGCAAAGGAGCGACCCAGGCGTTCGGCGGCACTCCGGGCAAAGGCCTCGTACAACAATGGAATATCTTCGCGGCGATCGCGCAACGGCGGCAGGCGCAGCTCGGCGACGTTCAAGCGGTAAGCCAGGTCCTCGCGAAAACGTCCGGCCCGCGCTTCCTCCAGCAAGTCCGGTTTGGTCGCGGCAATGATCCGCAGATCCACGCGAATGCTCTGGTTCGAACCCAATCGCTCGAGTTTTTGCTCCTGCAGCACCCGCAACAATTTCACCTGCTGCGCCAGGGGCATGCTTTCGATTTCATCGAGAAACAGCGTGCCGCCATCGGCGTATTCGAGCTTGCCGATGCGCTTGCCCTGGGCGCCGGTGAATGCGCCGCTTTCGTGGCCGAACAGCTCGGCCTCGAACAGTTGTTCGGGGATGGCCGCGCAGTTCAAAGCGACGAAGGGTTTGTCGGCGCGTGGGCCGAAGTCGTGCAGGCAACGGGCAACCAGCTCCTTGCCACTACCGGTTTCGCCGCGGATCAACACGTTGACCGGCAGCGCCGCCAGGTCGAGCACCTGCCGGCGCAAAGTCTGCAAGCCACGGGAGACGCCAAGCAAGGTGGCGTCAAGTTTGGCGCGGTTGTCGGCCTGTTCGTGCAGGGCACGGTTTTCCAGGACCAGCCGGCGCTTGTCCAGCGCCCGGCGCAAGCTGCCGAGCAGGGTTTCGGGGCTGAAGGGTTTTTCCAGGAAGTCGTAGGCGCCATCGCGCATCGCGTCGACAGCCATCGGCACGTCGCCGTGGCCCGTCAGCAGAATCACCGGCAAGTCGGCATCGCGGCGCTGTACTTCGGCCAGCAGTTCCAGGCCGCTCATGCCGGGCATGCGCACGTCGCTGAGAATCACCCCGGGAAAATGCCTGGGCAACTGCGCCAGGCACTCGTCGGCGCGGCTGAACAGCTGCACCTCGAAACCCGACAGGCTCAGCCATTGCTCGACGGCGCTGCGAATGCTGCTTTCGTCGTCGACCACCATCACTGAATTCAGCATGGGTCATGAGCCTCCGCGTCGATGGGCAGGGTGAGGGTGAACACCGCGCCGTTGTCGTGATTATCAGCGCTCAGGCGTCCGCCCGATTCGTGAACGATGGCGAAGGATACGGCCAGACCGATGCCCAGGCCATCACCCACCGGTTTGGTGGTGAAAAACGGGTCGAACACTTTCGCCAGGTTTTCCTCGGCGATGCCACTGCCGTTGTCGATGACGCTCAGGCGCCACAATTGTTCGTCGGCTTCGAGGCGGATTTCCAGGCGTTTGCAGGGTTTATCCTGCATCGCATCCAGGGCATTGCGCAGCAAGTTGATCAGTACCTGTTCCAGGCGAATCGCATCGCCCCGCACCCAGGCCGGGCGTGTCAGGTGCAGCACGGTGCTGACCTGTTCATCGCGCAGACGCGTGTCGAGCAGCTCAAGGGACTGGTCCACCACCGCTGCCAGGTCCAGGCGTTCGCGCAAGCCACTGGGGCTTTTGCGGGCAAAAGTCTTCAGGTGGCCGGTGAGGGCGGCCATGCGCGTGAGCATGTCATCCACCGGCTTGAGCGCCTTGTAGGCGTCGTCGACGCGACCGTGATCCAGTAACAGGCGCAAGGTCGCCAGCTGCATGCGCTGGGCGGTCAACGGCTGGTTGATCTCGTGGGCCAGCGCCGCTGACATCTGCCCGAGGGCCGCGAGCTTGGCCGATTGCACCAGGCCTTCCTGGGCGGTGCGCAGATCGCGGGTGCGCTCTTCTACCAGCTGTTCGAGTTCTTCGCGACTGCGTTGGCGCAGCTTGGCCAGGCGCCAGCGCTGGGTGAGAAACAGCAGCAAAAATACCAGCGTCAGCCAGATACCCGCCGCAGCGAGTGCGGCGTTGCGGCTGTCTTCGAAGGCAACCTGCGGGCGGCGCAGCAGGTGCAGGGTCCAGCCTTCGGCGGCCAGCGGCAGGGATTCCCATAGGTAATCGGCAGGGCCGTCGGGGCCATCGACCCGTGCCAGGTCGCTGTTCTCGTCGAAGCGGCGCAACGATTGGTATTGAAGCGGCGTCAGCGGCTGCTTGTCGTATTGGCGGGTGACCTTGAGTTCGGCGTGATCGCTGTCGCTCAGCGGTTTCAGGTACCGATAGCGCCAGCCCGACTGGTTGGCGATGAAGATAATCCCGCGGGCATCGCTGACCAGCAGGGTGTCGCTACCCTGGCGCCATTCGCGTTCCAGCTCGGGAAACTCCAGTTTCACCACCATGGCCCCGAGGAACTGGCCATCGTCGTTGGTTACGGCGCTGGAGAGGAAATAGCCAGGAATGCCACTGGTGACCCCAACGGCGTAAAAACGCCCGGTGCCCTGGGTGCGGGTCTGGCTGAAGTAGGGACGAAAACCGTAGTTGTGGCCGACGTAGCTGCTGGGCAAGCGCCAGTTGCTCGCCGCCACGGCCAGGCCCGTGCGATCCAGCAGCTCCAGGGTCGAGGATTCGGCGGCGCCGTTGATTTTTTCCAGTTTGCGGTTCAATTCCTGCGCCAGCTCGGGGCTCACCGGGCCTTTGAGTGCGTCGCGCAACTGCGGGTCGAGTGCCAGCACCGAGGGCAGGGCGCGGTAGCGTTCGATCAGGGTGTGCAGGGAAGTGGCGTAAAGCGCCAGTTGCTGATTGGCACGGGCTGCGTCATCGACCAATGACTGGCGCACCGTTTGACGAACGGCCAGGGTCGCGGCGAGGGCGGCGCCGGCGATGATCAACAGGGTATACAGCGCCAGGCGCAAAGGGCGAGAGGACTCAAACATGCTGGGCATTACACAGGTGTACGGAGGGGGCGCACCATAACATGCCCCTCTTCGGTATTCCCACGCCTTGTGCAGGTAATAAAAAAGGCGACAGGGGTTGAATCCCCTGTCGCCTTTTTCAGACAGCCGAAGCGCTTACTGCACTTCTACCGCCAGGCTTTCACTGATCTTTTGCTGCCAGATGGCAGGACCGGTGATGTGTACGGACTCGCCCTTGCTGTCGACCGCAACGGTCACCGGCATGTCTTTCACGTCGAACTCGTAGATCGCTTCCATGCCCAGTTCGGCGAAAGCGACAACGCGGGATTTCTTGATCGCTTGCGCCACCAGGTAAGCCGCGCCGCCCACTGCCATCAGGTAAACGGCCTTGTGGTCCTTGATCGCGTCGATAGCGGTAGGGCCGCGCTCGGATTTGCCGATCATGCCCAGCAGGCCGGTTTGCTCGAGGATCTGCCGGGTGAACTTGTCCATCCGCGTTGCGGTGGTCGGGCCAGCCGGGCCAACCACTTCTTCGCGCACCGGATCGACCGGGCCGACGTAATAGATGAAGCGACCCTTGAGGTCCACCGGCAGGGTGTCACCTTTGTTCAACATCTCGACCATGCGCTTGTGCGCCGCATCGCGACCGGTGAGCATCTTGCCGTTGAGCAGGACGGTTTCGCCCGGCTTCCAGCTCTGCACTTCTTCCGGGGTCAGGGTGTCGAGGTTGACGCGACGAGCCGACGGGCCGGCTTCCCAGACGATTTCCGGGTAGGCGTCCAGCGGTGGCGCTTCCAGCGAAGCCGGGCCGGAACCGTCGAGCACGAAGTGGGCGTGACGGGTGGCGGCGCAGTTCGGGATCATGCACACCGGCAACGAAGCGGCGTGGGTCGGGTAATCCATGATCTTCACGTCGAGCACGGTGGTCAGGCCACCGAGGCCCTGGGCGCCGATGCCCAGCTGGTTGACCTTCTCGAACAGCTCCAGGCGCATTTCTTCGATGCGGTTCTGCGGGCCACGGGCCTTCAGCTCGTGGATGTCGATGGATTCCATCAACACTTCTTTCGCCATGACAGCGGCTTTCTCGGCGGTACCGCCGATGCCGATGCCGAGCATGCCCGGTGGGCACCAGCCGGCGCCCATGGTCGGAACGGTCTTCAGGACCCAGTCGACGATCGAGTCGGACGGGTTGAGCATGGCCATTTTCGACTTGTTCTCGGAACCGCCGCCCTTGGCCGCCACGTCCACTTCCACGGTATTACCCGGAACGATGGAGTAGTGGATAACCGCCGGGGTGTTGTCCTTGGTGTTCTTGCGAGCGCCCGCCGGGTCGGCGAGGATCGAAGCACGCAGGACGTTTTCCGGCAGGTTGTAGGCGCGACGCACGCCTTCGTTGATCATGTCGTCCAGGCCCATGGTGGCGCCATCCCAACGCACGTCCATGCCCACGCGGACAAATACGGTGACGATGCCGGTGTCCTGGCAGATCGGGCGGTGGCCGGTGGCGCACATGCGCGAGTTGATCAGGATCTGCGCCATCGAATCACGGGCCGCTGGCGATTCTTCGCGCAGGTAGGCTTCGTGCATCGCCTGGATGAAATCCACGGGGTGGTAGTAGGAAATGAACTGCAGGGCGTCGGCAACGCTCTGAATCAGGTCGTCTTGCTTGATCACGGTCATGAGTCGCGCTCCTCTAAAAGACGGGAACATTCAATAAGGTGCTTGCAGCTTGGGTGCATCGGTCGGTTGCAAGCACCTTTCAAGGCACGCCGGGGCTGCTGGCGCGACGCTAAAAAGGCGCGGCAGTATAACGCGCCTTGCTGGCGGGTACACGCGCCGGTGGTCAAACCTTGGTCGCATGGTCGAACCCGATCCCCGAATCGGGTCAGCCCGAAAATTGAATGGTCATTTATCGGCCGCACCACTAAAGTGGTTATCGGTCTGTAGAGTAGGACGCTCTGTCAGTCTCCTTTCATAGGGTGAGTCAACGATTGACCCATAACGCCATCCAGCGCCTGTTACTCAAACGGTTTGCCCTCGCGGCCGGCACTTATGCCCTGGCTTTGTTGCTGCTGTGGCTGGCGTTTTTCACCGGCCATTACGATGAACCGCTGGCCAATGTCGCCGTTGGCAGCGCTCTGGTGGTCATCAGCCAGGCGGCGTTGTTCGCGGTGTTTTACAGCGGCTGCAACCTGCGTTTTTCCGACCCCAGCCTGACCGAGGCGCAGGTGCTGCTGGGGCTTGGCTGGCAAACCTGGCTGATTGCCAATCTGGATGAGGCCCGCGGCACGTTCCTGGTGTTCTACGTGCTGATTCTGCTGTTCGGGCTGTTTCATCTGTCGCGCCGTGCATTTGCGCGGTGCGCGCTGCTGGTGTTTTTCAGTTTCAGCGCGATCACCCTGTGGGAGGGTTACCACTTTCAGCTGGCCGACCCGGCGCTGGCGGTGGTGCAGGTGTGCGTGCTGTTTATCGTGCTGGTCTGGCTGGAAATGTACGCCCGCTACGTCCAGGCCTCGCGACTGCGCATGCGTCAGCGCCGCTTCGCCCTGCAGGCGCACCAGGACACGTTGCGCGGGATGATGCGTCAGCTCGAGGACCTGGTGGCCACCGACGAGTTGACCGGATTGTTCAATCGCCGGCATTTCCTGCGCCTGGCTTCGCGCGAACTCAAAGCCATGGACGCCGGCGTCGTGCATGGCCTGGCGCTGATCGACCTCGATCACTTCAAACGGATCAACGACATTTATGGCCATGCGGCTGGGGATCAGGTGCTGCAGGCGTTTGCCGGCGTGGCGTCGGCCTGCCTGCGCGACGGCGATGTCCTGGCACGCTATGGCGGAGAAGAGTTCGTGGTGTTGCTGCCCGATTGCGATGCCGAGCGCTTGACCGCCTGTTGCGAGCGGCTGCGCCTCGCCTTCATCGATGTCGAGTTGATCGGTTTGAAGGTCGGTAGTCTCAGCTTGTCCGCGGGCATGACCCTGCTGGACATGGGCGATGATCTTGACGAGGCCTTGCAGCGGGCGGATCAGGCGCTGTATCGCGCCAAGCGTGACGGCCGCAACCGGTGCGCGGCGGCGTGGGAAAACGTCGATGCCTGAATTACGCGTGGGCGATCGCCAATGGTCGGTGGCAACCGGCGCCAATCTGCTTGATGCCCTGAATCAGAACGGCGTACCGGTACCCTACAGCTGCCGCGCCGGCAGTTGTCATGCCTGCCTGGTGCAGTGCATGCAAGGATTACCGAGCGACAGCCGCCCCGATGCCCTGAGCGCAGAGCAGCGTCAGCAAGGCTGGCGCCTGGCCTGCCAGTGCCAGGTGATTGAAGATTTGCAAGTGCACACCTTCGACCCGCAAGAGGACGGCCGTCCGGCCGAGGTCGCTGCGGCTGATTGGTTGAGCAGTAGCGTTTTGCGCCTGCGCCTGACGCCACAACGCCCGTTGCGCTACAGCGCCGGGCAGCATCTGGTGTTGTGGGCGGGCAATGTGGCGCGGCCGTATTCCTTGGCCAGCCTGCCGGAAGAAGACCGTTTTCTGGAGTTTCACCTTGATTGTCGCCAACCCGGCGAATTCAGTGATGCCGCGCGTCAATTGAAGATTGGTGACCCGATCCGTCTCGGCGAATTGCGTGGCGGAGCCTTGCATTACGACCCGGACTGGCACGACCGACCGCTGTGGCTGATGGCGGCCGGCACCGGGTTGGGACCGTTGTTCGGCGTCTTGCGAGAAGCCTTGCGCCAGGATCATCGGGGCGCCATTCGGGTCATCCACCTGGCCCATGATGCCAACGAGCATTATCTGGCCAAACCTCTACAAGCCATGGCCGCCAGCCGTCCGAACCTCAGCATCGAGCTGTGGACACCGACCGAGTTGCTCGCGGCTTTGGCGCAACTGCGGCTTGTTTCGCGACAAACCCAGGCCTTGCTCTGCGGATCCCCCGACAGCGTCGATGCCTTTGCCCGGCGCCTGTACCTGGCTGGGCTGCCACGCAACCAACTGTTGGCCGACGTCTTCCTGCCCCGCGGTTGAGCGCTGATTTTTCAGATGCGAGACCCTCCATGCCCGATGCCATCCAGATTGAACGCGAACGCGGCCTGCTGACGCTACGACTGAACCGCCCTGACAAGCCTCTTCGCGGGCTTGCCCGCGATGAGGCCTACCCAGGCAACACATCTTCCGGATCAAAAATCAAAAAGCCCCGCCATTCACATGGCAGGGCTTTTGTTTTTCAGGGCATCAGTCCTTTTGCTACTGCGCGGATGACTACAGTTTCTTCTTTAAATTCCACCGCAAAAAAGGCCTTGTTGTCTTTAATGGCTGAAGAATACAAACCAATGTTTACCGCTTCTTTATAGTCAAGCCAGCCCACCCCGTTGTTATAGTCCTTGTCATGAACGCCGTTGTAAAAGAAACGCGAGATAGCGTAACGACTTTCATTACGGGATTTTTCTAAAAGTCCGGTAGTCACGAAGCTTCCGTCAGGCAGGAAGTCAGCAGTGTACCAATACGTACTGGATGAATTTATGTTCATGAATACCGGTTTTCCACCGTTGAACTGGATATTGTTCGAGCCGTCAGCTTCCAGACTCATTAAAAATCCGGAGATCGCAGTGTCGTGTCTTGAATGCCTTGAACCTGTGCACAGAATGCGATTGTTGGGTTGTTTTACTATACTGGCAAGCTCCTGGTAATAGAGTGGGTCTTCATCTTCCATAACCAGAAATCCGTCTCGTTGAAAGGATTTATCCAGTTTGCCGTCTCTGCTGTGTTTTACTAGAACAACTGCTTCAGGGGGATTGGAGTAACCTGTTTTGGCGTGGCCGGCACTGATGTAGTTGCCCGCATCGTCGACGATCAGGCTAATCAGTTGCAAGAAGTTAAACATGTCATGTCTGACACGAGCAAAACCCGATTCATTGAATGAAACGTCAAGTTCCCCGCTTGGAGTCAAGCAGATGATCCAGGCATCAATCGAGGCGAAGGTGCCAGATTCATGAAGCAATATGATGCGATCGTCGGTAATTGGCGAAGCTTCGCGCGCGTAGGGCGCAAGCTTGTTCAGAGAATCGGATGAAACACATCTTGATTTTTCGATTTCCAGACATTTTTCGTTGTACGCGGATACGGCGTGTAAATCAGCAGTCGTGTTGGGAGCCGGGATAATGACTTTTCCTTCTTTGCCAAATTCTTTATCAATGGTGCCATTGGGAAGAAAACGAACGGCGGCCTTATCCCGCGCACTCACGCCGCCTACACGGTAAAACAGCGTTCCCGTCAGCAGAATTCTGCCATTCACAAATGCAATCTGTTCGGCGTAGAAGCTGGAGTTAGCGGATCCGTAAAAAAAATCGTAGAAGAAACCCTGTTTGCCAAAGCTGGTGTCGACAGAGCCAGCTTCATTCAGGCGTGTCAGCGCGAAGAGCATTCCGTTGACATCATCATATAGAACTCCCGCGATGTAGATCATATCGTCAGGACCTACAGCGACAACCCGTGAGGACCAGTTTGGGAAATCGGGGTTTGGTGAACGGAGGACGGCCAAGCCGTTTTCACCAAAAATGGGGTCCAGTTCGCCTGATAGAGTCGAAGCATGTATTTTTTCCGTGGTCATTGCACTTTCCCTTGATGTAATGGGCGAGTGCGTTTGCACTCGCATCCTCTGCCCGTTCCGCAAAAACAGTACGGTGCTGCTGCTCTCTATGAGACGGGGGCGGGGGGAAATGAACAACTGTCAGAGTTGACAGGTTTGTCGATTATTTTGAGATAAAAAAACTTTCTGATGGCGAAGTTTCAGGCAAAAAAAAGCCCCGCCATTCACATGGCAGGGCTTTTGGTTTTCAGCGTGTCACTCAGACCATTGGATCGCCAACGTGCAGGATCTTCATGCCATTGGTGCCGCCGGTGGTGTGGTAACTGTCGCCCTTGGTCAGGATGACCCAGTCGCCTTTCTGTACGACGCCGCGCTTGACCAGCTCGTCGATCGCCTTCTGGCTGACTTCGTTCGGCGCCAGCGAAGCCGGGTCGAACGGGATGGTGTACACGCCACGGAACATCGCCGCGCGGGCCTGGGCTTCGCGGTGTGGGGTGAACGCGTAGATCGGCACCGAGGAACGGATACGCGACATGATCAGCGGGGTGTAGCCACTTTCGGTCAGGGCGATGATCGCTTTGACGCCCGGGAAGTGGTTGGCGGTGTACATGGTCGCCAGCGCAATGCTCTCGTCGCAGCGGGTAAATTCCTTGCCGATGCGGTGGCTGGAGGTCTTGCTGGTCGGGTGCTTTTCAGCGCCGACGCAGATGCGCGCCATCGCCTGCACGGCTTCCAGCGGGTACAGGCCGGCAGCACTTTCGGCCGAGAGCATCACGGCGTCGGTGTAGTCGAGCACGGCGTTGGCTACGTCCGACACTTCGGCGCGGGTCGGCATCGGGTTCTGGATCATCGACTCCATCATCTGGGTCGCCACGATAACGGCCTTGTTGTGGCGGCGTGCGTGCAGAATGATCTTCTTCTGGATGCCCACCAGCTCGGCGTCGCCGATTTCCACACCGAGGTCGCCACGGGCCACCATCACGGCGTCGGACGCCTTGATCAGGCCGTCGAGGGTTTCGTCATCGGCCACGGCTTCGGCGCGTTCGATCTTCGCTACCAGCCAGGCAGTGCCGCCGGCTTCGTCGCGCAGTTGACGGGCGTATTCCATGTCCGCGGCGTCACGCGGGAAGGACACCGCGAGGTAGTCGACTTCCATTTCCGCGGCGAGCTTGATGTCAGCCTTGTCTTTTTCAGTCAGGGCCGGAGCGGTCAGGCCGCCACCGCGACGGTTGATGCCCTTGTGGTCGGACAGCGGGCCGCCGATGGTCACGGTGCAGTTCAGTTCGGTGCCTGTGGCGGTGTCGACGCGCATCACTACGCGACCGTCGTCGAGCAACAGTTCGTCGCCCACGCCGCAGTCCTTGACCAGGTCCGGGTAGTCGATGCCGACCACTTGCTGGTTGCCTTCGGTCAGGGGATGGCTGGTGGAGAAGGTGAATTGATCACCGATCTTCAGCTCGATCTTCTTGTTGGCGAATTTGGCGATACGGATTTTCGGGCCTTGCAGGTCACCCAGCAGGGCAACGAAGCGGCCGTGCTTGGCTGCCAGGTCACGCACCAGCTTCGCGCGAGCCTTGTGCTCATCGGGGGTGCCATGGGAGAAGTTCAGGCGGGCGACGTCCAGGCCAGCCAGGATCAGTTGTTCGAGGACTTCCGGCGAGTTACTGGCCGGGCCAAGGGTGGCGACGATTTTGGTACGACGGACGGACATGCAAAGACTCCTGAGTTCAAGCGCTGAGTGAGGCTACTATGCTCTTGGGGTGTAGTCATTGTTCATGTGCACTACTTATTCGTTTGTTTATTGAACCGAACACTTTTGCTGACCGCTCGCCTGAAGATTTTCGCCCATGGGTCGATACAGAGCTCAAGTCAGGAGAACTCCCATGCGATTCGTGCTCATAACCGTCCTTGCCCTCAGTGTCGTGGGCTGCACCCGTTGGTCGATGAACCATCATTTGAACCTTGCCTACAGCGCTTATGACCGGGGCAATTGCGAGCAGGTGACGCTCGAGCTGTCCAAGGTCGAACGCGCCAGCCGCGCGCGGCCTTATGTGTGGCCGGAAGTGTCGATGCTGCGCGGTCTGTGCCTGGAACGGCAGAAGCTGTTTGTCGATGCGGCGCAAACCTACCAGTTCATCATCGCGTCGTACCCGCAAAGCGAATACGCCTACCGCGCCCAGGCGCGCCTGGAAACCTTGCAGGCGCTGGGTCACTATCCGCTGCGCAGTGCGGCGGCGGTGCGTCCTACCCGCTTCTGATTACGTTACCCATTCAGCGCTGGCTCAGCGACGACGGTGAGCTATAGTCGAATAAAGCGGTTTGAAAGCCTTGCCTTCAAACCGACGTAACACCCGTGATCGGCAGGAGTAAGCGGCAGCGGTTCATGGACTGTCGCACCAGGAGCGGGGAGAGCGCGCCCATGTCTGATTCAACCGCAGGCAGGCCCGTTCCGAAGCATTAGTGCGGCCCTGCTTAAGGGCCTTGCTGGGCGAATTGCGCATGTTCACTGACCGCCGTATCGAGCGGCATCAACTGCCGTATTTTCTGAGAGTGTTCAACAGCGTCACCGACAAGCCGATCGGCTTTCTGGGCAACGTCTCCGCAGACGGGCTGATGCTCGTCAGTCAGTTGCCGATGATGATCGGTGCCGATTTCGGTTTGCGCCTGAAAATCCCCGCGAGCGACGGGGGTATGCAGGTCATCGATTTGCAGGCGTGTTGCCTGTGGTGCCACGAGGACGCAACGCCCCACCATTACGACGCCGGGTTCAGCCTGCAACGGGCACCGCCGGAGTATGGGCAGTTGGTGCAGGCATTGAAGCGATACTTCAGTTTTCAGCCGTTGCCGGCTTCGGCCTGATACAGCAAATATTTTGCTGTGTTCTGGAACAGGGAGACCTCTAAATCATTCCTGCTTTTTTCCAGTTCAGGTAACGCGTGACCAATGCTGGCCCCAACGCCTCGGGTTGCATGTCCACTACCTGTACTCCATGGGCGTTCAAACGCTCATGGAGTGCTGCGCGTGAATTCAGGTATTCAACGGTCCCGCAATAGCTCAGCGCCTCCGACAAGGTTTGCACCGGCAACAGGCGTGTAGTCTCGAGGACACTTTCCCGCAAGCTGGCGACCAGCACCTGATGCTGTTTGCTCAATCGCTTGACGGCCGTCAGCAGTTCTTCATCGTCTTCATCGCGCAGGTTGGTCATCAGCAGCACCAGCGCCCGGCGTTTCTGCCGAGCCAGTAGCTGGGTGGCAGCCGCTTGATAATCGGCGTTGTGTTGGGTGCTGTTCAGGTCGTAGACCGTGTTGAGCAGCACGTTGAGCTGGCCAGCGCCTTTCACCGGGGCGAGGTGGCGCGGGTGATCGCTGGCAAAGGTGCTGAGGCCCACTGCATCCCCCTGACGCAGCGCGACGTAGCTCAGCAACAGGCAGGCGTTGAGCGCGTGATCGAAATGCGCCAGCTCACCGTCCTGGCTGCGCATGCGACGACCGCAATCGAGCATGAAGATGATCTGTTGATCACGCTCGTCCTGGTACTCCCGGGCAATCGGTGTGCGTTGGCGCGCGGTGGCCTTCCAGTCGATCTGGCGAAGGCTGTCGCCTTCGCGAAATTCCCGTAGCTGATGAAACTCCAGGCCCAGGCCACGTCGTTGGCGCTGGCGCACGCCGAGTTGGCTGAGCCAGTTGTCCACCGCCAGCAGTTGGCCGCCGTAGAGTCGGGCGAAGTCCGGGTAGACGCGGGTGCTGTCCGTCACGTGCAGCAGGCGCTTGCCGGACCACAGGCCCAGCGGGCTCGGCAGGTTGATTTCGCAGTGATCGAAGGTGAAGTGACCGCGCTTGAGGGGTCGCAGGCGATAGCCGACGTGGCTGTGCTGGCCGGGTTGCAGTTCGACCGACAGGGGCAGGTTCTCGAAGCTCAGGCCATCGGGTACGTGGTCATGGATCTGGATGTTCAGTGGCAGGGCAAAGTCGTGCTCGACTTGCAGCCGTACTTCGCTCCAGCGGCCGAGGGCCAGGCTGCCGGGCATTTGTCGTTGTACGCGGGGTGAGGGCAGGCGTTGCAGGCGGATCGCGTCGATTATGGCCAGGGCCAGTAGCGCCAGCAGCAAGCCCCAGTTGATCGAGAACAGCGTTGGGGGAACAGCCATGTCCAGCGCCCGCAATGTGCCCGGCACGATGCCGATGACCAGCAGGATCGCGAGCCAGATCAGCAGCAGGCGCGAAGGTTTCACAGCCGTGGCGCCGGTACTTGATCGAGCAGTTGCTGCAGCACGTGATCGACGTCCAGCCCTTCGATATCCAGCTCCGGCGCGATGCGCACGCGATGGCGCAACACCGCCAGAGCGCAGCCTTTTATGTCATCTGGTATCACGAACTCGCCGCCGCGCAACAAGGCTCGTGCCCGTGCGCAGCGTACCAGCGCGATGGACGCACGAGGCCCGGCGCCGAGGGTCAGGCCGGGCCAGCTGCGGGTGGTGCGGGCCAGGCGCACGGCGTAATCGAGGACTTGTTCGTCCAACGGCAAATGACTGGTTATGCGTTGCAGGACCAGCACGTCCTTGGCTTGCAGCACGGTGCGCAGCGGTTGCACATCGAGCATGTCGGCACGGGTAGAGCGGCTGACCTGACGCACCATGTCCAGCTCCTGCTCGGCGTCGGGGTAGTCCATGCGCACCTTGAGCATGAAGCGATCGAGTTCGGCTTCCGGCAGCGGGTAAGTGCCTTCCTGTTCGATGGGGTTTTGCGTGGCGAGCACCATGAACGGCTGAGCGATCGGCAGGGCGCGGCCTTCGAGGGTGACCTGGCGTTCCTGCATGGCTTCGAGCAGCGCTGCCTGGGTTTTTGCCGGGGCGCGGTTGATCTCGTCGGCCAGCAACAGGTTGGTGAACAACGGACCTTTGCGCAGTTTGAATTGCTCGGTCTGCAAATCATACACCGCATGCCCGGTGACATCGCTGGGCATCAGGTCCGGGGTGAACTGGATACGCGCGAACTCGCCGCCGAAACAGCGGGCCAGCGCCCTGACCAGCAACGTCTTGCCCAGGCCCGGCACGCCTTCGAGCAATACGTGGCCGCCGGCAAGCAGGGCGGTCAGCACGTCGTCGATGACAGTGTCCTGTCCGATCACGGCTTTTTGCAATTCATGGCGCACGGCCTGGGCCAGCTGGCTGGCGCGCTGGCGTTGCGCAGTGGCGTGGTTGATTGCATCGGGCTCGGTCGGTTGACTCATAACGCATTCCTCAAAATTTGCAGACGGGCGACCTGGCGGCCTGAATTCAGCACTGGAAAGCCGCTGCTTCGGCCGCGGGCTCATGGCTTGGCTGACGGTGCTCTCGGGTTGCCCGCCCAGGCGGGCGAGCACCCGCCATTGTTCGGTGGCATCGAGTCGTTCGTAGCCAGGATGGCGATGTCTCACACGGCACAGTATGTCTTGCCGCAAGGCTTGCAGCAGGCTGTCCTGGCCATTGTGGCGCAACATGAAATCGGCGCTGGCGCGCAGATGTTCCTGCCATTGGTGCCGGGCTTTCGGTTGTGGTTGCTGCAGAGGGCCCTGGCGCACGCCGAAGTGCCAGAAAGCCAGTCCGACCAGGGCGATCAAGGCGACCAGCGCCTGGGGGAAATGGCGCAGCAGCAATGTCGGCAGGCTGTCGTGTTCTGTGTTGAACAGCAGGGTCACAGCGGTATCGACAGTCAGGTACCAGAGCAGCCAGGCATTGTCGTATTGATCGATCGCCGGGGTTTTCCACAGATCGGCGTCGGTCACCACGATGATCGAACCGAGTCCGTGGTTCAGCTGCATCATATGGGTGGCCTTGCCACTGTTGGCCCAGGCCTGGGCGAGGTTCTTCGGATCTTCGAGATGGAACGCGGTATCGAAGCCGGCGTAGGCCGGTGCGTCCTCATTTTCCAGATAGAGTTTGGTCAATTGCGCGAAGGGGTCGCCAGGCGTACCGGGTGGCGGGTCCTTGAGGTCTTTGCTCAGCGATTGCTGCAGTTGCACCCGATCAAGCAACAGGTCATTGCTTTGCCCGGTCTGTTCATCCCATAACGACTGTGCAACGAACAGCAGGCGCCCGCCAGCCCGGGTCCAGTCCAGCACCTGATCGATCTGCCTGGGCGTCATGTTGTAGCGGTCACCGAGCAACAACAGGCTGTGATGCTTTGGCGTGAGGCTCGGCAGGATATCGAGGCTGTTGGCATGGCTGACACTCAAGCCCTGTTTGCGCAGGAAATGCTCGGCGGCCAGGTAGGGATTAGCCAGGGCCTCCGGCGCCGGGCCGTGGTCGATTTCGACCGGGTAGGGCGTTGCCTTCAGGTACAGATAAATCGTCAGCGCGCCCAGCAGCACAGCGCTCAGCGCGCCGATGATCGGCCAGGTGCGCCGATTCAACGGGCGGCTCCCGGGCCAAATACACCACGCCAGGCGTCACACAGTTGGCGCTGCGCATGGGCGGGCGGCAGTTGGTGCCCATAGGCCATGTTTTGCCAGTGCGCGGTCAGGTCTTTGCTGAAGGCCAACAGGTCCGGTTGCTGCAGTTGCTCGATGCGTTCCAGGACCTGGCCTTCGGTGTCGGCGGCTTTGAGCGGGAGGTCGAAGTCGTGCAACAAGCGGCTGAGCAGGGCGCGATAAAGCAAGCCAAGGGCTGCGCGCGGGTTGCTCTGCCAGAGGTTTTCGGCACTGGCCGCGATGTCGGGCGGGAGGGTTTCGCGGTCAAGGTCCAGGCCGAAGGCCTGCGCAGGAAGCGCGCGTGGGGCTTTTTCGACGGGGCGCGGGCGTCGGCTGACGAACGCCTGCAACCACTCTCGGTAGTGCCAGATCAGTACCCCGATAGCGCTGAGCAGCACGGCCCACAGCGTGACTTCGATCAGCGTGGCCAAGGCGCCGAAGTGCTGCTGGTCAAACATCTGCAGCAGCCTCTTTAGCCATTGAGGCATGTTGTCGTCGTCCGCGCTTTCGTCGCCGGCCTGGTTTTCGCCGAATCGATAGCGGGTGACGGTTTCCCGGTTCTTGAATGGTGGCTGATCGAGGATCGCCTTGATGCTGTCCCGGGACGCCTGGCTGGTCAGGGATTGCTCCAGCAGGCGCGGGCTGTCTGGCGCCGCCGGGGCCTGTTCGACCGCCAGGACAGTGGGTGCGATGGGCAACAGCAAGGACACTGCCAGCAACAGGGCAAGGGTTGTGCCGCTCAAACGCTGGGACAGTCGGCGAAACACCAGCTCGATATCCCAGGCCTCGAGCGCGGTGCGCCGGTTCAGATACAGGCTGAAGCCTGCGGCCACGTAGACCGGTTCCCACACCACCAGCACCAGGGCGTAGAACCCGTTGGACAGGTGTTCCAGCCAGTGCCAATCCTGCGTCGCGGCGCTGATCAGCGACTGCCAGCTCCAGTCGAGTGCGACCTGTGGTGGCAGCAGCAGGTAGAACAGCACCATCAAGCCAATCCATAACGCGCTTTCCAGGAGCACACCGATCACGGTCAGCCAGCGTGCCGCGCCGGCGTCGCGCTGCAACAACACTTGCAATCGCTGCTGGCGTGCCTCTGCGCCCAGGCCTTCGAGCTGCAACACGGGCAGCAGGAAGCTGCGGCTCAGGCTCAGGCGGCGCCAGGTCAGGCTGGCCAGCAGTTGCGGCTTGAGCAACCGTGGCCATTGGTAAAGTGCCTGTTTGAGGGTGGGCGTTTCGCCAAAGATGGCTTTGGAGAGGATGTACAGCGGCAAGCGTTCGAAGGCCGGCTTCAGCCACCAGAAGATGAACACGGCGAGTGTCGGCGAATCCCACAGCAACCATGTCAGCAAGGCGAAAACCGGCAAGGTGACAATCGCCCAACTGGTCATCAGCAGGCGTCGGTGGCGCTGGCTCAGCAGCACGCCGAGGTCCATGGCTTCGAAGGTGGGTCTGGGACGAATGACCACGGTGGTGTCACTCAGGCGCATGGCGGGTCCTTCCGGCGAATAACAGGTAAACCGCCACCAGCACCCAGAGGGCCGCACCGACCAGATATTTGGTCAGGGGCGCCGGGGCCGTCATCGACGACCAGTAGGCTTCGATAAATGCCGCAATCAGTAGAAACAGCATCACGCCGCAAATCAGCAGCACGCTTTTGCGGGCGGCCAGGCGCAAGGCTTCGCCACGAGGCAGGGGGCCCGGTGCGATCAACGCCCAGCCCAGTTGCAGGCCGGCGGCACCCGCCAGGGCAATGGCCGTCAGTTCAAAGGCACCGTGCCCCACCACGAATGACCAGAAGGTTTGGCCATAGCCAATATGCGTCAGGTGCCCGGCCACCGCGCCGATCATCAAGCCGTTGAAGACCAGGAAAAACGCGCTGCCCAGGCCAAACAGCAAGCCGCTGGCGAACGTCTGAAAGGCGATCCCGATGTTGTGCATGATGTAGTAGCCGAACATCGCCCAGTCTTCACTGGCCGCCCGCTCCATCGAGCGCCCCAAGTGACCGGCCTCGGGGTCGTACATGCTTTGCATGTCGCTGACCTGGTCGGCCGGTATCAGGTTATAGACCAGGTCCGGAAACAGATACACCAGCCCTGCAAACGCAATCAGGCTACCGAAAAACAGCAGGCTGGCGGCGAGCACGAAGCGCCATTGTTCGCGTACCAGCCGCGGGAAGCCGGCCAGGATGAAACCCAGCGCATTGTTTCCGAGCTGGCTGCGATGCCGATACAGTTGTTGATGTCCGCGCAACACCTGTTGCTGCAACGAGTCGATCAGGAAGCTGCTGTAACCACGCTCGCGGGCCAGCGCCAGGTGATGGCACATGCGCCGATAATCGGCTGGAAATTGAACGGCCCCATCGGCTTTCCTGCCACGCTCCAGCCTGTCCAGCATGAGGGAAAACTGCTCCCATTCGGCCATGTGCCGATGTTCGAAAAGGCTTTGTTTCATGCCGGACCCAACAAGCCGTGGGCGATGCCGTTGAGTTCGGCGACGGCCCGGGGTGGCGTAACCTGCAAGGGGCGCGCGAGGATCGTTGCCAACTCGTTGACCCGGGCGTCGGACAGTCCGGCCTGGCGTTCGGCGAACCCGAGGATGGCGCGTTGCTCGGACAGTGTCAGGGCAAAGGGCGGGCGACGGGGTTGCGCGGGGGGCAGTTGCGGGCGGGTGAGCAGTTGTTCGCGGTAGATCACCAGTGTACCGGCGGCCAGGTCACCGAGGCGCTTGAAGTTGGGGTGTTGCAGGCAACTGATGGCGCCGAGGAAGTAGCCGAACGGCAACATGTCGACAAATCGCAGCAGGTTACGCAACAGTGACGCGGACCAGCCAACAGGCGTGCCATCGTCCTGGATGACGCGCAAGCCCATCCATTGTTTGCCCGGCGAACAGCCCTGGTTGAAGACTTCGAACAGCACCATGTACCACCAGCTCACGCCGAACAGCAGGAGCGAAACCAGGCCGGCACCGAGTTTTCCGAGCATCGCCAGGACGATGAACAACAGGCCCAGGATCAACCCGCGCAAGACCAGGTCGATGGAAAATGCCAGGGCGCGCACCATCAACCCGGCCGGGCGCAGTGGCAAGTCGATGCCTTCGGGCGTTTCGACCTGATACCGCGTGTCCAGTGGCGGGGGCAGCGTTGCTTTCCGTGGCAGTGCTGTGACGTCGAGCATGGGCAACCTGATGGTGTGGCCTGATCGGTTTGTCTCTGTACCGGATGCTAGCAGCCTCGCCGGTCAAAACGACATAACTATGTATTGCACATTGAGTAACCGGGGATGATTGAATGGCAGGATTGCTGGCCGGAGCGGGACGGGAACGCCTAGACTTGGCCAATCTTCAGTTCAGGAATAGCCCGTGACTTCCATCTTCTGGTACGACTACGAAACGACGGGCATCAATCCCCGTTGCGACCGCCCGCTGCAAATGGCGGGGCTGCGTACTGACTTCGACCTCAATGAAATCGACGAGCCGGTCAACCTCTTCTGCCGGCCCAGCGACGACATCCTGCCGCATCCCGCGGCTTGCGCAATTACTGGCATCACGCCCACCCAACTGGCCGAGCACGGGTTGAGCGAAGCCGACTTCATGACCCGGGTCCATGCCCAACTGGCCGCGCCAGGTACGTGCGGCGCGGGCTACAACACGTTGCGCTTCGACGATGAGATGACCCGCTACAGCCTGTACCGAAATTTTTTCGACCCTTATGCGCGGGAATGGCAGGGCGGTAACAGCCGCTGGGACCTGATCGACGTCGTGCGCGCGGCCTATGCCTTGCGCCCCGATGGCCTTGTCTGGCCGACGGACGCTGAGGGGCGGGTGACGCTCAAGCTTGAGCGCCTGACCGCCGCCAACGGCATCGATCATGGCAATGCCCACGAAGCACTGTCGGACGTTCGCGCCACGATCGCCCTGGCGCGGCTGATCCGGGAAAAACAGCCGAAATTGTATGAGTGGTTATTTCAACTTCGCAGCAAGCAAAAGGTATTGGACCAGGTACGGCTGCTGCAGCCCATGGTGCATGTGTCGGGACGCTTTTCTGCGGCGCGCAACTATGTCGGCGTGGTGTTGCCCCTGGCCTGGCACCCGCGCAACAAGAACGCACTGATCGTCTGCGACCTGCACCTCGACCCGCAGGGCTTGCTCGATCTCGATGCCGAAACCTTGCGTCAGCGCTTGTATACCCGTCACGAAGAGCTGGCAGAGGGGGAGTTGCCAGTACCGCTCAAGCTTATCCACGTCAATAAATGCCCCGTGGTGGCGCCTTTATCGGTACTTCGTCCGGAAGATCAGCTGCGCCTGGGAATGGATGTTGCGCTTTACCAGGCACGAGCACTGCGACTAAGTGACGCGCAGCAAGATTGGCAAGCTAAAGTTCTGGCGATTTATGCCCGTGAAGATTTCTCCTTGAGCGAGGATCCGGAACAACAGTTATACGACGGATTTATCGGCGACCGTGATCGGCGTCTCTGCGAGCAAGTCAGAACAGTCGATCCGCTGCAATTGGCACAACAGCAATGGCCTTTCGATGATGAACGTTTGCCCGAGCTGTTGTTTCGATATCGAGCACGTAACTTTCCCGATACCTTGAGTCTCGATGAGCAGGAACGCTGGCGAATATTCTGCCAGAAACGTTTGTCAGTGCCTGAATACGGCGCGCCCAATACGCTGGATAGTTTCGTAGAGGCCGCAGCCCAACAGGCCCTTACAGCGACATCGATGCAGCAGGCGGTGCTCAATGATTGGCAGGACTATGTTCAGGTTTTACGCAAACGTTTGAATCTTTGAAATCGAAAATGTCCAAGGGTTAAATTCCGGGCATAA
The DNA here is from genome assembly GCF_035064975.1 of Pseudomonas sp. YuFO20. NCBI lineage: Bacteria > Pseudomonadati > Pseudomonadota > Gammaproteobacteria > Pseudomonadales > Pseudomonadaceae > Pseudomonas > Pseudomonas sp. YuFO20. The sequence goes on along the minus strand of NZ_JAXDEO010000016.1, from coordinate 46,474 downwards.
AAAACGCCAGCGCAGGCTGGCGTTTTTTTTCGCAATCGATTCGCGGCAAGCGCGCAGGATCAGCCCAGCAGGGTAGCCCAGCCTTCAACCACGTCGCCGCCCCACTTGGCTTTCCACTCTTTCAGAGTCTTGTGGTTGCCACCTTTGGTTTCGATGACTTCGCCGTTGTGCGGGTTTTTGTATTGTTTAACTTTGCGAGCACGCTTGGTGCCGGTAGTTTTTACTGCGCCGCCACGTGGGGCTTTGGTTTTGGCTTCTGGATCCAGCAGCGCGATGATGTCGCGCAGGGACTTGGAATATTCGCCCATCAGGGTGCGCAGTTTGCCTTCGAATTCCAGCTCGGTCTGCAGTTTGTCGTCTTGGGACAGGTTCTTCAAACGGGCTTGCAGCTCTTTGATAGCTTCTTCGGTGGCACGGTATTCGTTGATCAAGGACATGATTACTACCTTATGTAGAACGCTGGATGGCAGGTGACAGTGCGGCAATAATAGTCAGGGTGTATCATCAAGTAAACATTAAACTGGAGTTTATTTAATTAAAATCCAGTGAAGTCAGCACGCATTGGATACGCAGTTAAATAGTTCAATGCTTGTGCTACACATATTTACAAACCGCTGCTTGTCGATGGGCCAAGTACAGTGTGGCGGGCGTCAACCCGGTGGCGTGGGAACCCTGGCGCAAGCCATCGGCCAAGGCAACACGTGATCAATACTGCAGATTTGCTGCGCAATCGTTAGAATGGCCGACTTTGCGAAGTTCTGGAGTTTCCCCCTCATGCGCACTTTTCGGCTGGTGATTTCTTGCCCGGACCGCGTCGGCATCGTTGCCAAAGTCAGTAACTTTCTGGCGTCACACAACGGCTGGATCACTGAAGCGAGCCACCACTCGGACAATCTGAGTGGCTGGTTCTTCATGCGTCACGAAATTCGTGCCGACTCGCTGCCTTTCGGTATCGAGGCCTTGCGCGAGGCCTTTGCGCCGATTGCCGAAGAATTCTCGATGGACTGGCGTATCACCGATACCGAGCAGAAGAAGCGTGTGGTGCTGATGGCCAGCCGCGAGTCCCACTGCCTCGCCGACTTGTTGCATCGCTGGCACAGCGATGAGCTGGATTGTGAAATCGCCTGCGTGATTTCCAACCATGACGACCTGCGCAGCATGGTCGAATGGCACGGCATCCCGTACTTCCACGTACCGGTCAATCCCCAGGACAAGGAGCCGGCATTCGCCGAGGTCTCGCGCCTGGTCAAGCAGCACGATGCCGAAGTGGTTGTACTGGCCCGCTACATGCAGATCCTGCCGCCTGAGCTGTGCCGTGAATATGCGCACAAGGTCATCAACATCCACCATAGCTTCCTGCCGTCGTTCGTCGGTGCCAAGCCGTACCACCAGGCTTCCCTGCGCGGGGTGAAGCTGATCGGTGCTACCTGCCACTATGTGACCGAAGAACTGGACGCCGGCCCGATCATCGAGCAGGACGTGGTGCGGGTCAGCCACAGCGACAGCATCGAAGACATGGTGCGTTTCGGCCGTGACGTCGAGAAAATGGTGCTGGCCCGTGGCCTGCGCTACCACCTGGAAGACCGGGTGCTGGTACACGGCAACAAAACCGTGGTGTTCTGATCAGCGCTCGTCACGGTTGAAATTCGAAGGGCCTGGGCGTTCAATCGCTGTAGGCCCTTCGCCGTTTTTGAACCGAGGACATGACCATGGCCGATCCACTGGACAAAGCCACTTCCAAGGCACCCGCCACTTTGGGCGAGGGTTGTTTGAGCCGTTACGACCCTGATGAGATGAGCTCTGAAAATGGCACGGCGTTTCCTGGGGCAGCCGAGTTGTGGGAGCAGTTGCAGGAAGAGCCCGACGATAAACTTGGGGACGCCTGAAAAGATCGCAGCCTTCGGCAGCTCCTACAGGGGAATACGATCCTTGTAGGAGCTGCCGAAGGCTGCGATCTTTTGCTTTCAGGCCTGCTTGAACTTCATCAGCTTCTTGAGCAGCGGGCGTCCGAGCATCAACAGAAATACCGGCCCGCCGGCCAGCAGATAGAAGTAAAACGTCACCGCCCGCCAGATCAGAATGGCCGCCGCCGCCGTGGATTTGCCGACCATGGGCGCCAACAGTGCCGCCGACGTCAATTCAGCAGCCCCCGCACCGCCTGGCAACAGGCTGAACTGCCCTGCACTCAATGAAACCATCTGGATCAGAAAACTCCAGGCCCACTGCAATTCAGCGCCGAGCCCGCGCAGTGCCAGGTACAACACGCTGTAACGCAGGATCCAATGCACGCACGTCAAGCCAAACACAATGACCAGCGTCTGCAGGGGCAGCTTCAGGGTGTCGGTGAACGCCGCCAGGAAGTGCAGGAGTTTTCGTGCCCAGCGCATACGGCTCGAGGGCTCGACGTTGAGGCGCGCCAGCAGTCGGCCGCCCAAACGAATCAGCAGGCGATGATAGCGCGCCACCACCACGCAACTGACCAGGCCACCGAACATCGACAGGGCACTGACGGTCAGCAACCACGCCATGTGCTGGCTGAGATGCTGGAACAGGGCGTAAATCAGGATTGCGCTCAATGCGCAGAGGAAAAACAACAGATCGCTCAGTTGATCCATGGCAAATACCGCGCTGCCCCTGGCCGGTCGCACGCCGTTGCGCGCCAGCAACGCCATGATGGTCAGTGGCCCGCCGCTGCCACCCGGCGTGGCGCAATAGGCGAATTCGGCGGCCATCACCACGCCGAGGCTTTTTAGCGTGCCGACCCTGTTGCGCTGATCCCCCAGCAACAGGCGCAGGCGCATCGTATTGACCAGCCAACACAGCAGGATCATGCCGAACATGACCAGCAAGCTGCTCAGCGGAAAGTCATTGAGCCGTGACCAGGTTTCGCTGCCGCCCAGCAGCCAGGGAATCAGCACCGCGGCGAGCAGGCCGATGCACAGCAGAATCGAGCGACTCATGCCGCTCGCCCCATGCGCTGGCTGTGCAAGGCCAGCCAACGGGCCTTGGTCATGGGCACGCGGCCCTCATCGAGCAGGCGCTTGAGGGTTTGCAACCAGTACGTGCGTGAGAACTCGTGACGCATGTCCACCGGGTGCAGGCCCAGGCGAATGACCGGTGCGGTTCGCCAGCGTTGTTCGAGTTGCTGGCTGAGCAGTTTCGACATGCCACGACGCCAGGCGCTGCGTGCACTCCAGACCAGTCCTGGGGCATCGATCGCAGCGAATTCCGGCAAGCGATAAAGATGCTGCGCGTCGCTGGTGTAATTGAGCGGCAATTGGCTCAAGGCCTGGCGCGTGCCCTCGCTCATCAACCAGGCAGGCGCGACGAAGCCCTGCAGCGGCCAATCGTATCGCTGGAACATTTCTATGCCGGCGCGCAGGCGGGTGAGGGCGGCCTCGCGAGACAAACTGTAGAACTCGCCTTCGTGGGTGTAGATCCGGCGCATGAACCAGTCGCGGGGATTGCTCGCCCTCGGACCGTCATCGCAGTGAAAGTAACCGTGCAGCACCAGTTCATCGCCGCGCTCGAGCCGTGCGCCGAGCTGACGACGAAATGCCGGGTGGGCTTGCAGGTCGTTGTGTTTGTGGAAGTCCGGCACCACCAGCCAGGTGATTGGCACGTCGCCGAGTGCATCGACGGCTTCGACAAAGGGTTGGTAATCGGCCCAGGTCGGTGGCGCGACATCGTGCAGTACCAACAGCAGGCCGGGTGCCTCCGTGGGTTCAAGCATTGGCGGCTCGCGGCCATTGGCTGCCGAGGACGGCGTGATAGTGACCGAGCAGACTGTTGACTACGGCGTCCCATGCGTAATGCCGTTCGACATGGCGACGGGCTTGCTGGCCGAGGGCAGCGCTGCCCTGGCTGAACAGCTCGCGCACCGCGTTGGCCATGGCCAACGGATCGTTGGGGGCACACAACAGGCCACATTGATCGTTGATGATTTCCTCGAACGCGCCGGCTGCCACCGCCACCACCGGGATGCCGCAGGCCATGGCTTCGAGGATCACCAGGCCAAAGGTTTCCTGGTCGCCAGCGTGCAGCAGTGCATCGGCGCTGGCCATCAGACGGGCAACTTGTGCAGCCGGGCAGAATTTGTCGACAACCGTGACGTTGCCCGGCACCGAGGTCGGCATCGACGAACCGACCAGCAGCAGGTGGTAGCGTCGGCCCAGGCGTTTCATGCATTCGAGCAGCACCGGCAGGTTCTTCTCCTTGGAACCACGCCCGGCAAAGATCAAAAGATGGGTGTTTTCGTCCAGGCCCAGCTCGGTCCGAAGACCGGTATCCCGTGCATTGGGATGAAACATCTGGAGATCGACCCCCAGGGGCTGCACGAAAACATTCTTCACCCCCAGCCCGATCAGTTTGTTGGCCATGACCTGACTCGGCGCCAGCACCCGGTCGAAGTTGCCGTAGAGCTTGCTGACATAGGCCTCGACGTTTGGCGTGACCCAGTTGCCCATGCGATTGCTGGCCAGCAGCGGCAGGTCGGAGTGATAAAAACCGATTACCGGCACGTCCAGTTGGCGGCGCGCGTCCAAGGCCGCCCATGCGGTGAGGTAAGGGTCGCCGACTTCAATCAGCTCGGGTTGCAGATCCTGCAGGACATTGCGCCAGGGCGCGAGACGCAGCGGGAAGCGATAACCTTTGCCGAAGGGCAGGGCGGGTGCCGGAACCGTGTAGATGCCATCCTTTTCGCTGAGGACAGCCCCCGGTATCAGCACGCTGTGGCGAATGCCTGGCCGGATGCACAGGCGATGATGCTTGGCATCCAGATAAGTGCGCACGCCACCGCTGGCAGGGGCGTAGAACATGGTTATGTCAGCGATATGCACGATGAACATCCCTCCGGTCCGTTGTTCTCCCTTGGTTGACCTTATTGAAGAATAGATGTTCGGTTGGTGTTCAGCGGGTGGGGTGTCAGCGAGGATTCGCGGAGTTTGGGCGATTGCCTTCGCGGGCAAGCCCGCTCCTACAGAATCACGCGATCTTGTAGGAGCGGGCTTGCCCGCGAAAAGGCCCTTTCAGACGCTAGATACGGAAGCTGCCCACCAACTGCTTCAACCGTGCGGCCTGTTGCTCAAGGTCCGAACAGGCGCGCAACGTCGATTGCAGGTTTTCCACGCCCTCCTGGTTCAGCGTGTTGATTTCGGTGATGTCGACGTTGATCGACTCGACCACCGCGGTCTGTTCCTCGGTCGCGGTTGCCACCGACTGGTTCATGCCATCGATTTCGCCGATGCGTTGGGTCACGCTGCTCAGGCGCTCGCCGGCCAGGTTGGCAATTTCCACGCTGTCCTGACTGTGGCGCTGGCTGTCGCTCATGGTACTGACCGACTCGCGAGCGCCGACCTGCAGTTCTTCGATCATGGTCTGCACCTGCTGCGCCGATTCCTGGGTGCGATGCGCCAGGTTACGCACTTCATCGGCCACCACGGCAAACCCACGCCCGGCTTCACCGGCCCGCGCCGCTTCGATGGCGGCGTTGAGCGCCAGCAGGTTGGTCTGCTGGGAAATGCTGGTGATCACTTCGAGAATCTGCCCGATGTTCACGGTTTTGCTGTTGAGCGATTCGATGTTGCTGCTCGAGGCGCTGAGCATGTTCGACAGTTTATTCATCGCGGCAATACTGCGGTCCACCACTTGCTGGCCATCTTCGGCCAGGTTACGGGCATCGCTGGCCTGGCTCGACGCGTGCGCGGCATTGCGGGCGATCTCCTGGGTGGCGGCACCGAGCTGGTTGATCGCCGCGGCCACGCTGCTGGTGCGCGAGGCTTGCTGATCGGAGTTGTACATCGAGGAGTTCGAGGCGGCGACCACGCGCAACGCCACTTCGTTGACCTGGCCGGTGGCCGAGGACACTTCACGGATCGAACCGTGGATACGTTCCACGAAACGGTTGAACGCGGTGCCGAGGCTGCCGAACTCGTCGTTGTTCTGGATCACCAGGCGCTTGGTCAGGTCGCCTTCGCCGTCGGCGATGTCGGCCATGGCCCGGGTCATGACGTGCAGCGGCTGAATGAGCAGGCGAATCAACATGCCCAGCAGGGCAATGATGATGGCGACGGCGATCACCGTGGCAACCACCGCCGAGGCGCGGAACTCGCTGAGCATCGAGAAGGCCTTGTCCTTGTCCACCGACAGGCCGATGTACCAGTTGACCGACGGCAGGCCCTTGATCGGGGTAAAGGTGACGATGCGGGTCTTGCCGTCGACCACGATTTCACTGAAGTCGCGGCTGATGCGCGGGGTGTTTTGCGGGTACGCCTCGCCCAGGGACTTCATGACCAGGGCCTTGTCCGGGTGGACCAGGATCTTGCCGTCGGCACTGATCAGGAAGGCGTAGCCCATGCCGTCGAAATCCCGGGCGCTGAGGGTGTCGATCAAGGTTTGCAGGCTCAGGTCGCCGCCCACCACGCCGACGCCTTGCCCGGCTTTGGTCGAGGGCATGGCCAGGGAAATGATGGTCTGACCGGTCGCCGCGTCGACATAGGGTTCGGTCAGGGTCGGCGTGCTGCTGTTTTGCGCCCCCTTGTACCAAGGGCGAACCCGTGGGTCGAAGCCGTCCGGCATCTTCGCGTCCGGACGGATGGTGAAGTGTCCGGTGGCGTCACCCAGGTAGGACGCCATGAACGTCGATGTCAGTGCTTTCTGTTCCAGCAGGGTGGCAACGTTGGCGGGTTCCGGGTTGATGGCAATGTTTTGCGCGAGGTTCTCGATCAGCAGGATACGACCGGTCAGCCAGGTCTGGATGTTGCTGGCGGTGACGTCGCCCATCTCGTTGAGATAGTTGTCCAGGTCTTCGCGGATGGCATTGCGCTGTAAATAGTCGTTATACAGGGTGAATGAGGCGAAAGTGGCAATGACGATGAGGGCGGCGGCAAGCAGGATTTTATGGCTGAAGCGTAGATTTTTGTTCATGGCTTGGGGTTCCGCTAAGGTCTTAATGTCCTGCGCGTGCTTTTATAAAGGGACGCACGATGGGCAATGTTGAAAGCAAGAGATATTTCCGTCGCTCCTTAAGGGAAATGTCCGACAAATTTGTGTCTGTCTGCTTTGTCGTTATTTCTATCGGCCGTGTAGGACCAAAGATTAACCATGGGTGACCAAATGCCTGATTCATTGCAACTTGTTATCGGCGCCGACCTCGCGGGGCAGCCGATCGCGCAGGCCATGCGCCTGGCGAACCGCCACGGTTTGATCGCAGGCGCGACCGGGACCGGCAAGACTGTCACCTTGCAACGTATGGCCGAAGCCTTCAGTGATGCCGGCGTGGCGGTGTTTGCCGCCGACATCAAGGGTGACCTGTGCGGCCTGGGCGCGGCCGGCAACCCCCAGGGCAAGATCGCCGAGCGGATAACCGGCATGCCATGGCTGAACTACAAGCCTGCGGCGTATCCGGTGACCCTGTGGGACATTCATGGGCAGTCCGGTCATCCATTGCGCACGACATTGAGCGAAATGGGGCCGCTGCTGTTGGGCAGCCTGCTGGAACTGACCGACAGCCAGCAGTCGGCGCTGTATGCCGCGTTCAAGGTTGCCGACCGTGAAGGCCTGTTGCTGCTGGACCTGAAGGATCTCAAGGCGCTGCTCAATCACCTCAAGGACAACCCCGAACTGCTCGGTGATGACGCGGCGCTGATGACCACCGGCTCCAGCCAGGCCCTGTTACGGCGCCTGGCAACCCTGGAGCAGCAGGGCGCTGAAGCGCTGTTCGGTGAGCCGGCCCTGCAACTCGAGGACATCCTGCAACCGACCGCCGATGGCCGCGGACGCATTCACTTGCTCGATGCCAGTCGCCTGGTGCATGAAGCACCGAAGGTCTACGCGACCTTCCTGCTGTGGCTGTTGGCCGAACTGTTCGAGCAACTGCCGGAGCGCGGCGATGCCGAAAAACCGCTGCTGGCGCTGTTTTTCGACGAGGCGCACCTGTTGTTCGCCGGCACGCCCAAGGCGTTGCAGGAGCGTCTGGAGCAAGTGGTGCGGCTGATTCGCTCCAAAGGCGTGGGGGTGTATTTCGTCACCCAGTCACCCGGTGACTTGCCGGACGACGTGCTGGCACAGCTGGGTCTGCGCATCCAGCACGGCCTGCGCGCGTTCACCGCCAAGGAGCAGAAATCCCTGCGGGCGGTGGCCGACGGCTTCCGACCCAATCCGGCGTTCGACGCCCTGTCGGTGCTCACCGAGCTGGGCATCGGCGAGGCACTGGTGGGCACCTTGCAGGACAAGGGCACACCGGAGATGGTCCAGCGCGTGCTGGTGGCGCCACCGCAATCGCGGATCGGGCCATTGGGTGACACCGAACGCACCGTGCTGATCGGCGGCTCGCCGTTCAAAGGGCGGTATGACAAACCGATCGATCGCGAATCGGCTTATGAAGTGTTGATGGGGCGCAAGGGCCTGGCGCCGGAACCCGAGGCGGCGCCGGGTAAACCGGCGGCCCAGGAGCCGAGTTTCACCGAACAGGCCGGAGAGTTCCTCGGCACGGCGGCGGGGCAGGCACTGAAATCGGCGATGCGCCAGGCGGCCAACCAGTTGGGCCGGCAATTGGTGCGCGGACTGATGGGTTCATTATTAGGCGGCAAAAAAAGCCGATAAATCCATCTTGAGTGGGCACAGTCAATGTGGGAGCGGGCTTGCTCGCGAATGCGGTGCACCAGTCAACATTTTCGTCGAATGACACACCGCATTTGCGAGCAAGCCCGCTCCCACATATGTTCTATGTCATTCCTTGGACTTGGCGTGCGCCGCCAACCGCTCCAGCGCCGCCCGCAGATTCGGATCGCTGATCCCGTCAGCCGTGGCCTGGATGGTCGCGGCCGCATCAAAGGACAAATCCATGGTATGCCCCGCTGCACCTTGCTGAACGGTGGGCGGCTGGACCTTGAACAGGATTCGCGTGAGATTGGCGAACTCGTCGAACATCTGCAGTTGCCGTTGCAGGCGCTTTTGCTGGTAGCGCAGACGAGTGGCCCAATGACCGTCGGTGACAATCAGCAACAAACTGCCTTCACGCCAGGACGCCACGTGGCAATGGGCGCGCGCGGCGGGTTGCAGCTGGCTTTCGAGCAAACGTTGCAAATGACCCAGGCGTTGAGCGTGGCCGAGAATGGCCTTCAGAGGCTTGGCTTCGCGAAGCAGGACGGCGGGTGCTCTGGCCGTAAGAGGGCGAAATGCCATGATCAGACACCTGAAGTAACAGAGCCGCCATGGTAGCAGAAAGCAGCGGATGCGCCCGACCCATTGCTTTGCGCGCGCTTTACCCATTAAATCAACGAGTAACTTCTGCCGTGAATGGCTTGAAGTTCAGCGATTTGCCCTTATTTTAAGTGAGCCCCGTTACAACGCTGTGCCAGCATCGTGGAACAACGCCACTTTCCTCACCACCGTTTCCGGGTAGAATGCTCGTTCGCATGCGGCCATGAGGGCTGCTCGGGCGACTCACGGGGCCGCCCTCCATCCCTTTAGTGTGGAAGATCCTGCCGATATGTTTGCGCCTTTGTTAAAGAAACTTTTTGGAAGCAAGAACGAGCGTGAAGTCAAGCGCATGCTCAAGACGGTGCAATTCGTCAATGCCTTCGAAGAGCAAATGGTGGCCCTTTCGGACGATCAATTGCGTGCCAAGACAGATGAGTTCAAGGCCCGCTTCGCCAAAGGGGAAACCCTCGACAAGCTGCTGCCGGAAGCCTTCGCGGTCGCCCGTGAAGCCGGCAAGCGCGTCATGGGCATGCGCCACTTCGATGTCCAGCTGATCGGTGGCATGACCTTGCATGAAGGCAAGATCGCCGAGATGCGTACCGGTGAAGGCAAGACCCTGGTGGCAACGCTGGGCGTTTACCTCAACGCACTGTCCGGTAAGGGCGTGCACGTTGTGACGGTGAACGACTACCTGGCCCGTCGTGACGCCAACTGGATGCGTCCGCTCTACGAATTCCTCGGCCTGACGGTCGGCGTGGTCACGCCGTTCCAGCCGCCGGAAGAGAAGCGCGTGGCCTATGCCGCCGATATCACCTACGGCACCAACAACGAATTCGGTTTCGACTACCTGCGCGACAACATGGCGTTCAGCATGGAAGAAAAATTCCAGCGCGAACTCAATTTTGCCGTGATCGACGAAGTCGACTCCATCCTCATCGACGAAGCCCGTACCCCGCTGATCATTTCCGGTCAGGCCGAGGACAGCTCCAAGCTGTACATCGAGATCAACAAACTGATCCCGCAGCTGGAGTTGCACGTCGAAGAAGTCGAGGGCGAAGTCACCAAGGCTGGCCACTACACCGTGGACGAGAAGACCCGTCAGGTCGAACTCAACGAAGCCGGTCACCAGTTCGTCGAAGATTCGCTGACCCGCCTTGGCCTGCTGGCCGAAGGCGAGAGCCTGTACTCGGCGCACAACCTGAGCCTGCTGACTCACGTGTATGCCGGCCTGCGCGCGCACAAGCTGTTCCATCGCAACGTCGAATACATCGTGCAGGACGGCCAGGTCGTACTGGTCGATGAACACACCGGTCGTACCATGCCGGGCCGTCGTTTGTCCGAAGGCCTGCACCAGGCCATCGAAGCCAAGGAAAACCTGAACATCCAGGCCGAAAGCCAGACCCTGGCATCGACCACGTTCCAGAACTACTTCCGTCTGTACAACAAACTGTCCGGCATGACCGGTACGGCCGACACCGAAGCGTTCGAGTTCCATCAGATCTATGGCCTGCAGGTCATTGTCATTCCGACGAACAAGCCGCTGGCCCGTAAAGACTACAACGACCTGGTGTTCCTGACCGCCGACGAGAAATACGCGGCCATCGTCACTGACATCAAGGAAAGCATGGCCGCGGGCCGTCCGGTGCTGGTGGGTACCGCGACCATCGAAACCTCGGAGCGCATGTCCGACCTGCTCAACAAGGAAGGCATCGAACACAAGGTCCTGAACGCCAAGTTCCACGAAAAGGAAGCCGAGATCATTGCCCAGGCCGGTCGCCCGGGTGCGCTGACCATCGCCACCAACATGGCCGGTCGCGGTACCGACATCCTGTTGGGCGGCAACTGGGAAGTGGAAGTCGCGACCCTGGAAAACCCGACCCCTGAGCAGATTGCCCAGATCAAGGCCGACTGGCAGAAACGTCACCAGCAGGTGCTCGAATCGGGTGGTTTGCAGGTGATCGCGTCCGAGCGTCACGAATCGCGCCGTATCGACAACCAGTTGCGTGGTCGTGCCGGTCGTCAGGGCGACGCCGGTTCCAGCCGTTTCTACCTGTCGCTGGAAGACAGCCTGATGCGCATCTTCGCCTCTGACCGGGTGAAGAACTTCATGAAGGCCCTGGGCATGCAGCCTGGCGAAGCGATCGAGCACCGTATGGTGACGAACGCCATCGAAAAGGCCCAGCGCAAGGTCGAAGGCCGCAACTTCGACATTCGCAAGCAACTGCTCGAGTTCGACGACGTCAACAACGAACAGCGTAAAGTGATCTATCACATGCGTAACACGTTGCTGGCCGCTGACAACATCGGTGAAACCATTGCCGACTTCCGTCAGGACGTGCTCAACGCTACCGTCAGCGCACACATTCCACCGCAATCGCTGCCAGAGCAGTGGGACGTGGCGGGTCTGGAAGCGGCCCTGGAAAGCGATTTCGGCGTGAAACTGCCGATCCAGCAGTGGCTCGACGAAGACGATCACCTGTACGAGGAAACCCTGCGCGAGAAACTGATGCAGGAGCTGATCGCCGCGTACAACGAGAAAGAAGACCAGGCAGGCGCCGAAGCGCTGCGCACCTTCGAGAAGCAAATCGTTCTGCGCGTGCTGGACGACCTGTGGAAAGACCACCTGTCGACCATGGATCACCTGCGCCACGGCATCCACCTGCGTGGTTATGCGCAGAAGAACCCGAAGCAGGAGTACAAGCGCGAGTCGTTCACGCTGTTCTCCGAGCTGCTGGATTCGATCAAGCGCGACTCGATCCGTGTGCTGTCGCACGTTCAGGTTCGTCGCGAAGATCCGATCGAAGAAGAGCAGCGCCTGCGTCAGGAAGCCGAAGCACTGGCCGCTCGCATGCAGTTCCTGCATGAAGAGGCCCCTGGCCTGGAGCAGCCGGAGCAGGTGGGTGAAGAGGTCGATGTGGCTCTGGCCACCGCCCCGGTTCGCAACGAGCAGAAGCTGGGCCGTAACGAGCTGTGCTACTGCGGTTCGGGCAAGAAATTCAAGCATTGCCACGGGCAGATCCAGTAACCCCCGTTTCATACGCTGAAATACCCGCGCCGCGACCGGCTCATGCCGTCGCGGCGTTTTGCCATTTCAACCCCCGCTTTTGCTGAAGCGGTGCAGACATCATCTATAGAGGAACGCATTCATGGCTGTTGGTCTTGGTCCTTTGCCAACGTTGCACCCGGTTGCCGGTTTTGAACTCGGTATCGCCTCGGCCGGTATCAAGCGCCCGGGCCGCAAGGATGTTGTGGTCATGCGTTGTGCCGAAGGCTCCACGGTGGCGGGCGTATTCACCCTGAACGCCTTCTGCGCAGCCCCGGTGATCCTGGCGAAGCAGCGCGTGCAAGGCCCGGTGCGTTACCTGTTGACCAATACCGGCAATGCCAACGCCGGTACCGGTGAGCCGGGCCTGGCCGCGGCCGAGCGTACTTGCGCCAAACTGGCCGAGCTGACCGGTGTCGATGCCAGCCTGGTGCTGCCGTACTCCACCGGGGTAATCGGCGAACCACTGCCGGTCGAGAAAATCGAAGGTGCACTGCAAGCCGCCCTCGACGATCTGTCGGAGAACAACTGGGAAGCTGCTGCCACCGGCATCATGACCACCGACACCCTGCCAAAGGGTGCCAGCCGCCAGTTCCAGCATGACGGCGTGACCATCACCGTCACCGGCATCAGCAAGGGTGCGGGCATGATTCGTCCCAACATGGCGACCATGCTCGGTTACATCGCTACCGACGCCAAGGTCGCCCGCGACGTGTTGCAGAACCTGATGCTGGACGGCGCCAACAAGTCGTTCAACCGCATCACCATCGACGGCGACACCTCGACCAACGACTGCTGCATGCTGATCGCCACTGGTCAGGCGGCACTGCCGGAAATCACCCGTGCCGAAGGCGAGTTGTTCGCCAAGCTCAAGCAAGCGGTGTTCGAAGTGTGCATGGAAGTGGCCCAGGCGATCGTTCGCGACGGCGAAGGCGCGACCAAATTCGTCACCGTTGAAGTCAACGGCGGCGGCAATCACCAGGAATGCCTGGACGTTGGCTACACCGTGGCCCACTCGCCATTGATCAAGACCGCACTGTTCGCGTCCGACCCGAACTGGGGTCGCATCCTCGCGGCTGTCGGTCGTGCCGGCGTGCCGAACCTGGACGTGAGCAAGATCGATGTGTTCCTCGGTGAAGTGTGCATCGCCAGCCATGGCGCCCGCGCTGCGACCTACACCGAAGCCCAGGGCGCGGCGGTGATGCAACAGGAAGAAATCACCATCCGTATCGAGCTGGGTCGCGGTGATTGCAGCGAAACCATCTGGACCACCGACCTGTCCCACGAATACGTGAAGATCAACGCCGAGTACCGTACGTAACGTTGCAGAAACTGTAGGAGCCGGCTTGCCGGCGAAGGCGTCCTCTGCCCCGATAGATGTGTTGAGGCCGCTACCGTTATCGCTGGCAAGCCAGCTCCTACAGGCATCCCTTTAGCTTAAGGACGCTTGAACATGAGCCTGCACCTGATCATCGGCGACAAACTGCTTTCCTCCTGGTCCCTGCGCGGCGCCCTGGCCCTTGATCTGGCCGGCGCCCCCTACACCGAAGAACTGATCAAGCTGAACCAGCCGGACACCCGCGAACGCCTGCTCAAACACTCGCCGACCGGCAAGGTCCCGCTGTTGAAGACCGAGCATGGCACCATCGCCGATTCCCTGGCGATTGCCGAATACCTGGCGGAACAGTTTCCCGACGCTGGCCTCTGGCCCAAGGACGTTGGCGCTCGCGCCCAGGCGCGTTCGGCGTGTGCGCAGATGCACAGCGGTTTCTTCGCGATGCGCGGCAACATGCCGTTTGATTTGAGCCATGATGCACCGCTGACACCGACACCGGCGGATGTCCAGGCCGACATCGAGCGCATGTCCGCCCTGTGGGCCGAGTGCCGCGCCGCCGCGACCGAAAGTGGTCCGTACCTGTTTGGCCGCGTAACCCTGGCCGATGCATTCTTCGCACCGATTGCCGTGCGCCTGCGCACCTATCAGGTGAAGCTGCCCGAGGCTGACGAAGCCTATGTTCAAACCATCTACCAATGGCCAGCCTTCAAGGCCTGGCAGAAGGCCGGACTGGAGGAAATCGAGCGGTGAAACGAGTACACGTAGCGGCCGCCGTCATCCGTGATGACAGCGGCAAGATCCTTATCGCCCGGCGTGCCGACACTCAGCACCAAGGCGGCCTGTGGGAGTTTCCCGGTGGCAAGGTCGAGGCCGACGAGTCGGTTGAAAGCGCCTTGGCCCGTGAGCTGCAGGAAGAACTGGGTATTGTGGTCGGCGCGGCGCGCCCGCTGATCAAGGTCCGCCATGATTACCCGGACAAACAGGTGTTGCTGGATGTCTGGGAAGTCTCGGCGTTCACCGGCGAGCCGCACGGCGCCGAAGGCCAGCCATTGGCCTGGGTGTCGGCGCGTGACCTGTCGGGTTACGAATTCCCTGAAGCCAACCGGCCAATCGTGGCGGCTGCCCGCTTGCCCGAGCAATACCTGATTACCCCGGAAGACCTGGAAACCCCGGCCTTGCTGCGGGGTATCCAGAAAGCCATCGCGGGTGGTATCAAGCTGATCCAGTTGCGCGCGCCGAATGGTTATGACCCCAAGTACCGCGACCTGGCCGTGGATGCGGCAGGGCTGTGTGCTGGCAAGGCGCAGTTGATGATCAAGGGGCCGTTCGAGTGGTTGGGGGATTTTCCTTCCGCCGGTTGGCACATCACCTCGGCGCAGTTGCGCAAGTACGCGGCCGCCGGTCGACCGCTGCCCGCATCGCGCTGGTTGGCCGCGTCCTGTCATAACGCCGAGGAATTGGCGTTGGCCGAGGAGATGGGCGTCGACTTCGTGACCTTGTCGCCGGTGCAGCCGACCCTGACTCATCCAGGCGCGCAGCCGCTGGGTTGGGAGCAGGCTTCGAGCTTGATCGAAGGCTTCAGCAAGCCGGTGTTTCTGCTGGGCGGCGTTGGTCCGGCGGAAGTTCATAAGGCATGGGCTGCCGGTGCCCAAGGTGTGGCGGGGATTCGGGCGTTCTGGCCTGAAGCCTGATTTTCCTATGAAGCAGAGGGCCTCATCGCCAGCAGGCTAGCTCCCACAGGTTTTGTGTGCGCCACAAATCCACTGTGGGAGCTAGCCTGCTGGCGATGAGGGTCTGACAGACGCCGACTAAACTTCAGGTTTAGCCGCCGGCTGCCACAAAATCTCCGCAACCCCCTGCCGCCGGGCAATCACCCGCGCCACCACAAACAACAAATCCGACAACCGATTGATATACGCCAAACCCACCCCGGCCAACGGCTCAAGCGCATTCAAATGCTGACAGCGGCGCTCGGCACCGCGCGCCAGGCTCCGGCAGACATGGGCCTGGGCAATCAACGCCGAACCACCCGGCAAGATGAAATTCTCCAGCGGCCCCAGCTCTTCATTCCACACATCAATCGCCGCCTCCAGGCGCTCGATTTCACCGGCGTTCAACGCCTGATACTCCGGCATCGCCAGCTCACCGCCGAGGTCAAACAACCGGTGCTGACAAGGCGCCAATACCTCGATTACTTCCTGCAACCCCGGATACCGGGCACTTTCTGCCGCCAGTCCGGCCAGTAATACGCCGACCTGACTGTTCAGCGTATCCACCTCGCCAATGGCCTCGATCCGTGGGTGGTCCTTGGGCACGCGGCGACCGTCGCCCAGGCCGGTTTCGCCTTTGTCGCCGGTGCGGGTGTAAATCTTCGACAGGCGAAAGCCCATGGTTACCTCGATAGCTGGTTGAGTTCATGAGAGACGAGCGGGGTGCTCGCCAATGGCAGGCGCAGGGTAAAGCAGGTGCCTTGGCCCAGGGTCGATTGCACTTCCATCTGGCCCTTGTGGTTGTTGGTGATGATGAAGTACGAGACCGACAAGCCGAGGCCGGTGCCCTGGCCGATTTCCTTGGTGGTGAAAAACGGTTCGAAGGTGCGCTTGCGCACGCTTTCGCTCATGCCGATGCCGTTGTCCTCGACCTGGATTTCCGCCCAGGGTGGATTGAGCCGGGTGCGCAGGATGATTCGCCCGGGTTCACGGTCGTCTTCACGCAAGTGGATGGCTTGCGCGGCGTTTTTCAGCAGGTTGAGCAGCACCTGTTCCAATTCGTTGGCGGTACCGGGTACAGGCCCCAGCGCCGGGTCGAACTGGCGAATGATCGCCTGGCCCTTGAAGTCGAAACCGATGGCCAGGTCGAAGTCGTTTCCGGCGATTTCCACCGCCTGATCGATCAGCGCCGGCAGGTCGCACGGGGCCATTTGTCGGGTGCTGCGGCGACTGAAACTGAGCATGTGCGTGACGATTTTAGCCGCCCGTGCACCGGCCTGCTGGATGCCGTCGAGCAGCTGCGGTACTTCCCGCGCTTGCAGGTACTGGTTGACGGTCGACAGCTCGATGCCGACCTGCTCGGCCTGTTCCAGGTTCTTCGGTAGTTCAGGGGACAGCCGACGGCGGATATTCTGCACGTTGTGCAGGATTGCACCGAGGGGGTTGTTGATTTCGTGGGCCATGCCGGCGGCGAGGCCACCGACGGAAAGCATTTTTTCCGACTGCACCATCATTTCCTCAAGGGACAGGCGCTGGGTGATGTCGTCGATGCGGATCACCACGCCTCGCCCGGCACCCCCCATCAGCGGATAAAAGGTCAGGGCGTAGTGGCGCGGTTCATCGTCCTTGACCCAGGTCACGCGCTCGATCTTGGCCACCGTGTGCTGCTCGACGGTTTGCTTGAGCTGCGGCAGGAAAGGCTTGAGCGGTTCGAAGGCGAGGAAGATCGGCTGGTTCAGGGCTTCGTCCAGTCGCGTGCCGGAAAGGGCGCTGGCTTCCTGGTTCCACTGCGTCACGTAGAGCTGTTCGTCGAGGGCGATCAGCGCCGAAGGCATGGAGTCGATGATGCTGTTGAGGTAATTCTGGAACCCCGTGAGTTTTTTCTCGATCTTGCTGCGTACCTGGACCTCCAGTTCCAGCTTGCGATTGGTGTGGCGGGTTTCTTCGGCCAGGCCCTGGGCCTGGTCATAGGCGGCCTGGGAGTCGTCACGGGCGCGCTTGAGTTGCTGCTCCCGCGCCTCGATCCGCGAGAGCATGGTGTTGAACGCTTCGGCCAGGCTGCCGATTTCATCGTGGTTGCCCCGGGAGGCTCGCAGGGCGTAGTTCTCTTCCCGGGTCACTTGCCGGGACAGTTCTTCCAGCTGATGAATCGGCTGGGTAATCAGGCGTTTGATCTGCCGCGCGATGATCAGCCACAGCAGCACGCTGAAAATCAGGATGCCCAGGCTGGCGGTCAGGGTGCCGGTATAGAACGCCATGGGCAGTTCGCTGCTGGCCACCAGCAAAAGGTGGCCGGGTGCGCTGCCGGGGCGGGGCAGGGTGATGACCTGGTTGCTGCGAAACTCGGTGACTTGCCAGGATTCGATGTGCCGGTAACGCTTGGGCAGGCTCAGGTGATCGCCGTGTTGCAACTGCGCCAGGCGCTCGCCCTTGCCGTCATACAGGGCCGCAGCCCGCAGCGGGGAATAGCTGTCGAGCTCATCGAGCAGGCGTTGCGCGCTTTGCGGTGACTGCAGCGCTTCGGACACCAGGCTCGGGTTGGAGACCAGCCGGCCGATGGTCTGCAGAGCCTGGGGCGCCATGCTTTCCTGGGAGATGTAGTACGCGGCGCTGATAAAGGTCAGGTTGGCAACCAGCAGGACGGTGGTCAACAGCACCAACAGGGCGGCCAGCAGTTTCTGGCCGACAGGGAGGTTTTCAAGACGCTGGCGCAATGGCATCAGGTTTATCGCTGCAAAGGAACAAGTGGCCAGCGTAGCCGCTGCTCAGTCGCTGGGCAATCCAAGGCTGTGCAGGCGTGCGATCAACCTCGACTCGAGCTGATTGAGGTGCGGCAGGTTCAGTTGATGCCGGGTGGCGACTTTACAGGCATGCCCCAGCAGGTAACTGATTTCGGTGCGGCGCCGGTTGCTGACGTCCTGGTACATCGAGGAGTAGTTGGCGGCGGTCGCGTGAATCACCCGTTCAACCTCCTGTTGCAGGTTTTCCGCGGCTGCCGGCTGGCCGCAACGCTCAAGCAGCTCGATCAGTTCGCCACACAGGGTGGCGACCTCACAGTGGTGCTCCTGCAACCCGCCATTGCGGCAATCGTGCAGGACCGTCAACGGATTGATCGCGCAGTTGAGGGCCAGTTTGCGCCACAACCGGGTGAGGATTTCGGTGCTCCACTCATGGGGAATGCCCGCGGCGTCGAGGTCGTCCAGCCAGATCGGAGCGACGGGATGCCCGGCATCGCCCAGCCAGGTGAACCCGTGCCCGGCGAAGACCACGCGCCAGTCACCGTCGCGAAAGGCGCCTTCCGTGCTTGAGGCGTAAATGCAGCGCGCCTGCGGCACTTGCGCCGCCACGGCGTCCTGGCTGCCCAAGCCGTTCTGCAACAGGATCAGCTCGGCGCCGGGCGCCAGGCGCGGTGACAGTTGTGCCACGGCCTGGTCCGCGTCATAGGCCTTGCAGGCGACCAGCAGGCGATGGATCGGGGTGGTACTGTCCGCCGTTTCGGCGCTCACCGGGTAGAGCTGTGCCTGGCCCTGTTCGACCAGGGTCAAGCCGCCTGCCGCCTCGTACGCCTGCAACCGCGCCGCGTCACGCAGGATCAGTCGCACCGGTACTGCGGCCCGCGCCAGACGGGTGGCCCACAACGTACCGAGGCTACCGGCGCCTAGAACATGCCAGGTGGTGGACATCAGCTTTTTGCTCTGTTTGAGGCGCGCATGGGAGGCTCGCAGTGAATGATGGGAAAGACCCGTTATAATCAGCGCGGATTTTAACCGCAAGCCAGGCGTGCTCCCTCTTGATTGAGCGTGCCCTATTTATTGGAGAGATTACATGCCGTCGTTCGACGTGGTATCCGAACTGGACAAACACGAAGTCACCAACGCGGTCGAGAACGCCGTCAAGGAACTCGATCGTCGTTATGACCTGAAAGGCAAAGGCAGCTTCGAGTTCAAGGAAAAGGACCTGACCGTCAACCTGACCGCCGAAGCGGATTTCCAGCTCGAAGCGATGATTGAGATCCTCAAGCTGGCCCTGGTCAAGCGCAAGATCGATGTGCAGTGCCTTGAGGTCAAGGACGCGTTCGCATCGGGCAAGCTGATGAAGCAGGACGCTGTGCTCAAGGAAGGCATCGACAAGGAGCTGGCGAAGAAAATCGTCGCTCACGTCAAGGACGCCAAGCTCAAGGTCCAGGCGGCCATCCAGGGCGAGCAAGTGCGCATCACCGGCAAGAAGCGTGACGACCTGCAGGAAGCCATCGCTGTGTTGCGCGCCAAGGAATTCGGCATGCCGCTGCAGTTCAACAACTTCCGCGACTGACTTTGGGCGGAACCTCTTGGCGTTTTCGGCGTCCGAGGCCCAAGCAACGGCAGAAACGATTGATCCGGATAGGGTTCGGTCTTTCTGCCGCTTTATTTTTCGTGTGCCGCGTAGCCGCACATCAGGAGAACCAAGATGGATTTGAATGCTGAAGTAGACAACCTGGTCAGGGTGTCGCAGTCCTGGATCCCGATGATCATGGAATACGGCAGCCGTGTGCTCTTGGCGGTGATCACCCTGGCGATCGGCTGGTGGCTGATCAACAAGGTCACGCAAAAGCTCGGCGGCCTGATCGCCCTGCGTAATGCTGACCTTGCCCTGCAAGGGTTTATCAGCAGCCTGGCGAACATCATTCTCAAGATCCTGCTGGTTGTCAGCGTGGCGTCGATGATCGGTGTGGAAACCACCTCGTTCGTGGCGGCGATCGGTGCGGCGGGCCTGGCCATCGGCCTGGCGTTGCAGGGCAGCCTGGCGAACTTCGCCGGCGGTGTGCTGATCTTGCTGTTCCGTCCGTTCCGTATCGGTGACTGGATCGAAGCCCAGGGGGTTGCCGGCACCGTCGACAGCATCCAGATCTTCCATACCGTGCTGCGCACCGGCGACAACAAGACCATCATCGTGCCTAACGGCAACCTGTCTAATGGCATCATCACCAACACCAACCGTCAACCGACCCGCAAGGTGGTGTTTGATGTGGGTGTCGATTACGAAGCGGATTTGCAAAAGGCCCGTGAAGTCTTGCTCGAGCTGGCCAAGGATCCGCGGGTGCTGGCCGATCCGGAGCCTCAGGCAGTGATTTCGACCCTGGGTGACAGTTCGATCACTGTTTCCCTGCGGGTCTGGGTGAAAACAGCGGATTACTGGGATGTGATGTTCATGTTTAACGAACAGTCCCGTGATCGTTTGAAGACGGCGGGTATTGACATTCCATTTCCCCAGCGTGTAGTTCGCGTGGTTCAGGAAGCGTCGGTACAGTAAGTCTGTTTGTTACTGCGTAAACCCAAGAGGCTAATGGTCTCTTGGGTTTTTTTGTGACTATTGATCGGTTCATTGAAAAAAGTATTAACGTTATGCGCGCAAGTTGCTTGCCGCAGTGTTTGCTGTGTGGCAGGCATAAAAAAACCGCCCACCGGAAGAGGTGGGCGGTTTTTGATCTACGGAGTTCCGGTGTTACACCCTGATTACAGGATGCTCAGCGGGTACTCGATGATCAGGCGGGTGTCATAGTTGTCAGCCGAATAGGCACTGTATGCACCGTTCGAACGGTAGTTGGCGAAACGAGCACGGAACGACAGGTCTTTTGCTGGACCTTCCTGTACGACGTACTTGGACTCCAGGTTCCACTCGTTTTCCTTACCTTCACCCAGACCGTTGGTCTTGATGTTGTCACCCATTACGTAACGGGTCATGAAGCTCAGGCCAGGAACGCCGTAGGTCGCCATGTTCAGGTCATAGCGAGCTTGGTAGGATTTCTCCTCGCGGCCCACGAAGTCGGAGATCTGAATGGAGTTGGATACGAAGATGGTGCTGTTGCCGTCAACGCCGTAGTAGTAAGCGTTGTCGCCGCTCGACTGCTGGTAGGCCAGGGTGAACTTGTGAGCGCCCAGGCTATATGCCGCTGCCAGGGACCACAGGTTGTTGTCCACGCCCAGAACGCCGTCACCGAGGAAGTCAATGGTGTCGCCGCGCTTGTCGCCTTTGGTTTTGTAAGCGTTGAGGTCGAAGTTCAGTGACTGTTCGTCGTTGATCGGCAGGGTCAGGTTCAGGTTTGCGTAGTACTTCTTGAAGTACTCTTCAGCATCCGATGCAGCCAGTGCAGCGGTGAAGTTGTCGGTGAAGGCGTAGCTGGCACCGAAGATGTTGATGCCGCCGCTCAGGCCTTTGCCGTGGTTGCCGTCTTCATCGGACACGCCGCCGATGCTGTCACGGGCCATGCCGGTTTGCTTGCTCAGCGCGGTGAAGCGACCAGCGCTCAGTTCCAGGCCTTTGATTTCCTTGGAAGTCAGCAGGGTGCCGGTAGCAACTTCCGGGATCAGACGGCTGTCGTCGGTGGCGAATACAGGGCTGGCAACGAATTGCTGGCCGTATTTCAGGGTGGTGTCGGACAGACGCAGTTTCACTGCACCGCCTACCTTGCCCTGGGATTTTTCCGGGTTGCCATCGCTGTCGTTGGCGAACAGGCCGTTACCGCGCTTGCCCGAGCCGCCGTCCAGCTTGACCGAACCCATGGCCATGGCGTCGAGGCCGAAACCAACGATACCTTGAGTGAAGCCCGACTCGTAGGTGAGCAATTGGCTCAGACCGGAATCCTGACGATAGCCGGCAGTGCCGGAACTAGGGTTGCTTGCACCATTCTTGAAGTCGCGGTTCATGTACTCAAAACGGGTTTTGAGTTTCAGGCTCGAATCGTCGATGAAACCCTTGGATTCGTCCTGGGAAGACGCCATTGCGAACTGCGAGGTGCCTGCTGCAACAGCCAGTGCGATCATGCTCCACTTCATCACGCGCATCGTGATTTGCTCCTTTGGTTTTTAGAAGAGTACTGCCGCTCCACCTGTTTTATTATCTGGGCGGCTCTTTCTTTTTGTGTCGGCGCAAACTTATATCACGCCGACAATGTTGGCGATACTTGCGCATCTAACCTTTCAGCTTCTTTACGACCCTGTCGTAAACGGCTAGCTAGATGTCGCAAATTTACAGCCCCGATGCAACCGGACTGACAACTTTTAATGCTGTTTTTCTGGGCTGGCGCATCGATAAAAAGAGTCCCTGGTGAAACGTTTGAATCTCCATCGGGCTACCCTGCCACTGTTTTTTTGGTCTTGAGGCTGCCCGCTTCCCGCGGTGCCTTATAGACGATGTGGGTAACAATGCAACAAGCGTGCACAAATCAGAACTCCACCGATGTTTTTTTCTGACAGGCTGCCTGATGCGGTAAAAACCTCATGAAACCGGGGGGTTCATGCTTCTTTTCTTCGGGCTTGACGCCATGGTTGGCATCGTGTTTCAGCCTCCTGTTGAGTCGCATGACATGCAAAAGCGTTACCGGTTCACCCCGCCAGTGAGTAATTGGCGGATATGCGAAGCACTCAGCGTAGACGCGCTGTGCGGTTTTGGTGCAAAAAATTTTTATGACTGTGCTGAATTCACACAGTCGGGCGTCTTGCGTGGCGTGAACAGGTCTTGGTTTTCTGGTCATTTCGGCGTTTTTTATCAGCTGTCTGGTTCGGTGTTGGTGCGTTTTCGCAGAAAATGTCTCATCTCGGGGCGGGCTTGAGCCCTTTGTAGGTCCTCGAGTGGTCCAGGCAGTGGTTCGCCGTGAAGCCGGCAGGGTATGCTGCCGTCCGGTGGCCTGGCGTACGATCTCTCTGGATGGGCGCTAAGCTGAAAAATGATGACCTGGCGGGAGTACGCGCAGTGTTCGCTTTAGATCCACGACTTCAACAAGACACACTACCGATCGGTGATTTCCCGCTTTGTCGGTTGCTGTTGTCCAATGACTCGAACTACCCCTGGTTCATCCTGGTGCCACGCAGGGACGATATCAGTGAGATATTTCAGTTGAGTGTCGCCGATCAGCAGCAGCTGTGGCAGGAAACGACCGCGTTGTCAGAGCTGCTCAAGGACTCGTTCGATGCGGACAAGCTGAACGTCGCTGCCCTGGGCAACGTGGTCAGCCAGTTGCACATGCATGTGATCGTGCGCAAGCGTGAAGACGCGGCCTGGCCGGCGCCGGTCTGGGGCAAGCATCCGGCCAGGCCCTACAGTGCAGAGCAGGTCGCGGCGATTCGCGAACGGCTGCGCCTGGTGTTGACCGATGATTTCAAGTTTTTGGAGGGTTGAGCCATGAGCCTCGAAGAGCGCGTAACCGACCTTGAAAGCCGACTGGCGTTTCAGGATGACACCATCCAGGCATTGAATGATGTCCTGGTGGCGCAGCAGCGGGTGGTCGAACGCCTGCAGCTGCAGATGGCCGCGCTGCTCAAGCGGCAAGAGGAAATGGTCGGCCAGTTCGAGTCTTTTGAAGAAGAAGCGCCGCCACCGCATTATTGAGCGCCGCGGCCCTTTAACTGAAAGTGCAGGCAATAAAAAACCGCGAACATGTTCGCGGTTTTTTTATTGCCTTTCTATCAGCGACGCGGCAGGGCGGCGATGACGTCTTCGGCTTGCAGGCCTTTGTCACGATTCATGACGGAGAACTCGACGCGCTGACCTTCGACCAGAACGCGATGGCCTTCACCGCGAATGGCCCGGAAGTGCACGAAAATATCATCGCCGGAGTCGCGGGAAATAAAGCCGAAGCCTTTGGAGGTGTTGAACCACTTGACGGTCCCGGTATCGCGGTTGCTCATGTCATAGCTTGGCGAAGCGGCGGCCGGTGACGATTTGTAGAAGCTGATGGCCAGGTGCAGGGCAACAGCGATAAAGGCTGCGACCAGGCTGAACAGCACGGCAGGCTGACCGGCAATGACCGGCATCTCCGCGATCAGTGTCACGGTTTGCAGGGCGACAGCCAGCACCAGCAGGGCGCTGACCAGGTTTTGCAGTTGATGGCGCGGGCCTTTGTTCCAGTAAGGGATAACCGGGGCAAGCGTCAGGTTGAGCAGGCCGAAAAAGGCCAGGTAAAGCGCTTCAGGTTGTTGCAGGTACGGTAAGGCTTCGGATCGCAGGCTAGGGATGAAGGACAGCAGCAAAGCCGCTGCGCCTATCAGCAGGTGGACGATTTTCAACATTTTGATTAACTCACGTTAAGACAGCTCACAAGGAAGAGCTGATGGCGCACGGTTCGCTTCGGAATAAATAAGAGGCGGTGGACACGTACCCGGTATCAGCCTATGCGCCGCGCCCGAAAAAATAGGCACTGACGACACGCTGCCTATTTAACAGCAAAGCTGCAGCCTACTCAAATCAAGGAGTCCAGCGGTGCATCGGGGCCTCTTGTCGGCGTATGGCAGGACCTCCGGGCTGCAGCCTGGCGACAGGCTTGCTAGAGTGGTCCTGCACCTGTTGGATGAACTTCATCACCTTTAGGGGAAAAACATGGCAATCGATATCGGTATCAGTGAAGAGGACCGCAAGTCCATCGTCGACGGACTTTCGCGGCTGCTGTCGGACACCTATGTGCTTTACCTGAAGACCCATAACTTCCATTGGAACGTGACGGGTCCCATGTTCCGCACCCTGCATTTGATGTTCGAGGAGCAATATAACGAGTTGGCTTTGGCGGTCGATTCGATTGCCGAGCGCATTCGCGCGCTCGGATTTCCGGCGCCGGGTGCCTATTCCGTTTATGCGCGCCTGTCCTCAATCAAGGAAGAAGAGGGTGTGCCTGCTGCCGAAGACATGATCAGGCAACTGGTGGCGGGCCAGGAGGCTGTCACGCGTACCGCCCGGGGGATCTTCCCGCTGCTGGATAAGGTCAGCGACGAACCTACGGCTGACCTGCTGACCCAGCGCATGCAGGTCCACGAGAAAACCGCGTGGATGCTCCGCGCACTGCTGGATCAGTGATACGCCAGCGCGTGGATGGCACTGTTGTTCGCGCGCTGCCTTTCTTCGGATAGACGCCCTGTCGATTGAGCGATTTTTCGCTTGTAGCTGTGAGAAAAGCGCTCGACTAGGACCCTCTCCCTTATCCGCCTTCAGTTGTTGGCTTATCCTACGCGGACGGTCCTAAAGTCATCTGGCTATAACTTTGCCCTCACGTTTTTATAGGCATGCAATTGCTTTTATGGAAACCGCACATGGCAAAGGAGTGTCAGCGATATGCAATATGAAGGCGCAAGAGACGAGGGGCGGATCGGTTCGGCCAGGGATATAAGAATCGACCCATTTGTCAGTGAGTTCGATATGGGACTGGCCCGGCCGCAATCGCGATCGGTGCGATTGAATGGCTTTGCCACCTGTTTGCGGCTTGAACAGGTGTATTGGGATATCTTGGGCGACATGGCCAGGGTCAATTGCTGTTCGGTCAGCGCGCTGCTGTCCCATGTCGATCGCGAAGTGCATTTGCGTCATGGTGGGGTGAGAAATTTCAGCGGGCTGGTGCGGGTGGTCTGTGTTGTCCACAGCCGCAAGGAAGGGCGTTACCCGGTCATGGCTTGAACCGGATGAATGAAGGAGCAACGTGTCGATCTGTGCAGTCTTACGGCTGCACAGGCTGCATTTAATGGATATAATCCCGCTCTTTGCCGCAAAACCCAGCGTGTGCGGTAGCAATCTGATCGCCGAGACAACCCCCATGCCGATGTACGATTACCAATGTGCTTCCTGTGGTCATCAGTTGGAAGCCATTCAAAAGATCAGCGATGCACCGTTGGTCGACTGCCCTGCGTGCCAGGCGCCAGAGCTTAAGAAGATGCTGTCCATGCCAGGTTTCCGCCTCAGCGGCACCGGCTGGTACGAGACCGATTTCAAGACCGGTTCCAAGAAGAACCTGGCCGGCGGCGACAAAGCTGACTAGGGTTGCGGACCTGAGTTGAACCACACGCGCGAGTTCTTGCGTCTTCCGTCAGCGGATCGACGCGAGCTCTCCAACCGAATGTCGAATTACGAGAAGTGAAACCACTACCATGATGCGCAGCCATTATTGCGGCCAACTGAACGAAAGCCTGGAAGGCCAGGAAATTACCCTTTGCGGATGGGTCCACCGTCGTCGTGACCACGGTGGGGTGATTTTCCTCGATATCCGTGATCGTGACGGTCTGGCCCAGGTGGTGTTCGATCCGGACCGCGCTGAATCCTTTGCCGCCGCCGATCGCGTGCGCAGCGAGTACGTCGTGAAGATCACCGGCAAGGTTCGCCTGCGTCCGGCCGGTGCCACCAACGCCAACATGGCGTCTGGCATGATCGAAGTCCTGGGCTATGAACTGGAAGTGCTGAACGAGTCGGAAACCCCGCCGTTCCCGCTGAACGAGTTCTCCGACGTCGGCGAAGAAACCCGCCTGCGCTATCGCTTCCTCGACCTGCGTCGTCCGGAAATGGCCGAAAAGCTGCGCCTGCGTTCGCGCATGACCACCAGCATCCGTCGCTTCCTCGACGAGAACGGCTTCCTCGACGTCGAAACGCCGATCCTGACCCGTGCCACCCCTGAAGGTGCTCGCGACTACCTGGTCCCTAGCCGTACCCACGCCGGCTCGTTCTTCGCCTTGCCGCAATCGCCGCAGCTGTTCAAGCAACTGCTGATGGTCGCCGGTTTCGACCGTTACTACCAGATCGCCAAGTGCTTCCGCGACGAAGACCTGCGTGCCGATCGCCAGCCGGAATTCACCCAGATCGACATCGAGACCAGCTTCCTCGATGAAAAAGAGATCATGGGCCTGACCGAGCAAATGATCCGCAACCTGTTCAAGGAAGTGCTGGGCCTGGAATTCGGCGAGTTCCCGCACATGACCTTCGAAGAGGCCATGCGCCGCTACGGTTCCGACAAGCCGGACCTGCGTAACCCGCTGGAACTGGTCGACGTTGCCGACCAGCTCAAGGAAGTCGACTTCAAGGTGTTCAGCGGCCCGGCCAACGACCCTAAATGCCGCATTGCCGCCCTGCGCGTTCCAGGCGGGGCGAGCATGCCGCGCAAGCAGATCGACGATTACACCAAGTTCGTCGGCATCTACGGTGCCAAGGGCCTGGCGTACATCAAGGTCAACGAGCGCGCCAAAGGCGTCGAGGGCCTGCAGTCGCCAATCGTGAAGAACATTCCTGAAGCCAACCTCAACGTGATCCTCGATCGCGTCGGTGCGGTCGACGGCGATATCGTGTTCTTCGGTGCCGACAAAGCCAAGATCGTCAGCGAAGCCCTGGGCGCGCTGCGGATCAAGCTGGGCCACGACCTGGAGCTGCTGACCTGCAAGTGGGCGCCAATGTGGGTCGTCGACTTCCCGATGTTCGAAGAAAACGACGACGGCAGCTTCACCGCCTTGCACCACCCGTTCACCGCGCCGAAGTGCACCCCGGCAGAGCTGGAAGCCAACCCGGCTGGCGCTCTGTCCCGCGCCTACGACATGGTCTTGAACGGTACCGAGCTGGGTGGCGGTTCGATCCGTATCCACCGTAAAGAGATGCAGCAGTCGGTGTTCCGTCTGTTGGGTATCAACGAAGCGGAACAGGAAGAGAAATTCGGCTTCCTGCTCGACGCCCTGAAATACGGCGCGCCGCCGCACGGTGGCCTGGCCTTTGGCCTGGACCGTCTGGTGATGCTGATGACCGGCGCCCAGTCGATCCGTGAAGTGATCGCCTTCCCGAAAACCCAGAGCGCGGCGGACGTCATGACTCAGGCACCGGGCCAGGTCGATGCCAAGGCATTGCGCGAACTGCACATTCGTCTGCGCGAAACGCCAAAGGCTGAGTAAGGCTCAGGAGGGCGCATCTGCGGATGCGCCCTTTCTTTATACCTACAGCAGTTCAAGATTTTTTGTTTGCCGGCCGGTGCGATGCAGCGTGGCGGGCAATGTTTCAAAGAGAATTCGGAGCGAGTTATGGCAGGTCATTCCAAGTGGGCGAACATCAAGCACCGCAAAGAACGTCAGGATGCCAAGAGAGGCAAGATCTTCACCAAGTGGATTCGTGAGCTGACCGTCGCGGCCCGTCAGGGTGGCGGCGAGCCGGGCTCGAATCCGCGTCTGCGCCTGGCGCTGGACAAGGCCCTTGGGGCGAACATGAGCCGCGACATCATCGATCGCGCCATTGCCCGTGGTGCCGGTGCGACCGAGGCCGACAACGTCGAAGAGCTGACCTACGAAGGTTACGGCCCCGGCGGCGTGGCGGTGATGGTCGAGTGCATGACCGACAACCGCAACCGTACCGCGGCGGCAGTTCGCCATGCGTTCAGCAAGTGCGGCGGCAACCTCGGCACCGACGGTTCGGTGGCCTATCTTTTCGAACGCAAGGGGCAAATCAGCTTTGCGCCAGGCGTCGATGAAGATGCCTTGACCGAAGCGGCCCTGGAAGCCGACGCCGATGACGTAGTCAGCCACGAAGACGGCTCTATCGACGTGTTCACCTCGTTCACCGGATTCTACGCGGTGCGCAATGCGCTGGAAGCGGCTGGGTTCAAGGGCGATGACGCGGAAATCGTCATGCTGCCGACCACCAGCGCCGAGCTGGACCTGGAAGGCGCCGAGAAAGTTCTCAAGCTGATCGACATGCTCGAAGACCTGGATGATGTGCAGAACGTCTACTCCAATGCGGACATTCCAGAGTCGGTCGCCGCACAACTAAGCTGAATGCTACGCCCTCATTGTAGGAGCTGGCTTGCCAGCGAAGAGGCCCTTGAACTTTTGCAAGTCTTGAGGCCGCCTTCGCTGGCAAGCCAGCTCCTACAATTTCCTCGGATACTCGCATCAGCGTTATAGGCGTTATGACTTTAATTCTTGGTATCGACCCCGGTTCGCGCATTACCGGTTATGGCGTGGTACGCGATACCGGACGTGGCTGCGAGTACGTGGCCTCCGGCTGCATCCGTACCGGTGCCGGCGAGCTGCATGAGCGCCTGCAGATTGTCTACCGCGGCGTGCGTGAGATCATTCAGACCTACCATCCTGTCACCATGGGCATCGAGAAGGTGTTCATGGCGCGCAATGCCGACTCCGCCCTGAAGCTGGGGCAGGCCCGTGGCGCGGCCATCGTGGCTGGCGCGGAAGAAAGCCTGGAGATCGCCGAATACACGGCCACCCAGGTCAAGCAGGCGGTCGTCGGCACCGGCGCGGCCAACAAAGAGCAGGTACAAATGATGGTCATGCACATGCTCAAGCTGACCAGCAAACCGCAAATCGATGCCTCCGACGCCCTGGCCATTGCCATTTGCCATGCGCACACCCGCTCCAGCCTGTTGCCCCATGGCCTGGGCGCCGCACGCAGTCGTGGCGGGCGCCTGCGTCTCTGATAGCATCAGCAATCATTTTTCTGGAATGAGGGTGATGCGCCTGGGTTGTCGGCGCAAAACCCTTGTTCTCTCAGTCGCTGGCCCAGGGCTGGCCAACGCTCAAGGATCTGTAACGTGATTGGACGCTTACGCGGCACACTGGCTGAGAAACAGCCGCCGCACCTGATTCTGGATGTAAATGGCCTGGGGTATGAGCTTGAAGTGCCCATGACCACGCTTTATCGCCTGCCGTCGGTCGGTGAACCACTGACGCTGCACACCCATCTGGTCGTACGCGAAGACGCGCAGTTACTCTATGGCTTCGTCGGCAAGCGCGAGCGAGACTTTTTTCGCGAACTGATCCGTCTCAATGGTGTAGGGCCGAAACTGGCCCTGGCCCTGATGTCGAGCCTGGAAGTCGACGAGCTGGTGCGTTGCGTGCAGTCCCAGGATACCTCGGCGCTGACCAAGGTGCCGGGCGTGGGCAAGAAAACCGCTGAGCGCCTGCTGGTTGAGCTCAAGGATCGCTTCAAGGCCTGGGAAACCGTGCCGGCCATGTTTGCCCTGGTGCCGAACCAGCCGGACGGGCCAGCGCCGGTCAACAGCGCCGAAAACGACGCGGTCAGCGCGCTGATCTCCCTGGGCTACAAGCCACAGGAAGCCAGCAAGGCGATTTCCGCGATCAAGGAGAAAGGCTTGAGCAGCGAAGACCTGATTCGTCGTGCCCTGAAGGGAATGATCTAAGTGATTGAAGCTGACCGTCTGATCGCCGCCACGGGTGCCCCCCGTGATCGCGAGGAAGTCCAGGACCGGGCGATACGCCCCGTCAGCCTGGCCGAGTACATTGGCCAGCCGACCGTTCGCGAGCAAATGGAGTTGTTCATCCAGGCTGCCCGCGGGCGTAACGAGTCCCTGGACCACACGTTGATCTTCGGCCCGCCGGGCCTGGGCAAGACCACCCTGGCCAATATCATCGCCCAGGAAATGGGCGTGTCGATCAAGAGCACCTCAGGCCCGGTCCTCGAGCGTCCAGGTGACCTGGCGGCGCTGCTGACCAATCTTGAGCCCCACGACGTGCTGTTCATCGATGAAATCCATCGCCTGTCGCCGATTGTCGAGGAAGTGCTGTACCCGGCCATGGAGGATTTCCAACTCGACATCATGATCGGCGAAGGGCCGGCCGCGCGGTCGATCAAGCTCGATCTGCCACCGTTCACCCTGGTCGGTGCGACCACCCGGGCGGGCATGTTGACCAACCCGTTGCGTGACCGTTTCGGCATCGTCCAGCGCCTGGAGTTCTACAGCACCGCCGACCTGTCGACGATTGTCAGTCGTTCGGCGAACATCCTCGGCCTGCCGCTGGACCCGGAGGGCGCCTTTGAAATCGCTCGCCGTGCCCGTGGCACGCCGCGGATTGCCAACCGTTTGTTGCGTCGGGTGCGGGATTTCGCCGAAGTACGCGCCAAAGGCCACATCACCAAGCCGATTGCCGACCTGGCCCTGAACCTGCTGGATGTCGACGAGCGTGGTTTCGATCACCAGGACCGGCGTCTGCTGCTGACCATGATCGAGAAGTTCGATGGTGGGCCGGTGGGGGTGGATAGTCTGGCCGCGGCGATCAGCGAAGAACGTCACACCATTGAAGACGTGCTGGAGCCGTACCTGATCCAGCAGGGCTACATCATGCGCACGCCGCGGGGGCGGGTAGTGACCCGGCATGCGTACCTGCATTTCGGATTAAACATTCCGTCACGATTGGGCGAAATGCCCGTGGTAGACGAGTTCCTTGATGCCGTGGACGATTAATTAACTTTGCGGGCTGATTTTTTCGGGCAATGTGTGGTCCCAGGACCGTACTTTTGCGCGAAAGCCGCAGAACATTGAAAAACAGTTGCCTGGCCGGATTGGCAACCCGAGGAGTAAGCACTAGAGTATGCGCGCGCAAAACGGGCTTGAGCCTTTCGCACATCGTTGTCGCGTTTATTACGAGGACACCGATGCGGGCGGCATCGTGTATTACGTCAATTACCTCAAGTTTATGGAACGGGCTCGAACCGAGCGGCTACGAGAGCTGGGCTTTGCCCAATCCAAGCTTGCCGGTGAGGACCTGTTGTTCGTCGTGCATTCCAGCGAAGCGCGCTACCACGCGCCGGCGCGACTGGACGACGAGCTGCTGGTAAGCGCTGAAGTAATCGAATTGAACCGTGCCAGCCTGCGCTTCAAGCAGCAGGTCAGGCGGGCCACGGATGATGCACTGCTCTGCGAAGGGCAGTTTCTGGTGGCCTGTGTGCGCACTGAAAGTTTGAAACCCCGGGCCATTCCCGAAGCTCTACGAGCGGCCTTTGCCGCCGTGAGCGGCGCGGGTACACACTCAAAGCAGGAGATAAAGCGTGGAAGCTAACGTCGTCGACCATTCCTCCATGTGGAGCCTGGTCAGCAATGCCAGTATCGTGGTGCAACTGGTAATGCTGACCCTGGTAGCCGCATCGGTGACCTCATGGATCATGATCTTTCAGCGCAGCAATCTGCTGCGCGCCGGTCGACGCGCCCTGGAGAGCTTCGAAGAGCGCTTCTGGTCGGGTATCGACCTGTCCAAACTCTACCGTCAGGCGGGTAGCAACCCGGACCCGGATTCCGGTGTCGAGCAGATCTTCCGCGCCGGCTTCAAGGAATTCTCCCGTCTGCGCCAGCAGCCTGGGGTCGATCCCGAGGCGGTCATGGAAGGCGTGGCCCGTGCCATGCGCGTGGCCATTTCCCGTGAAGAAGAAAAGCTCGAGCAGAGCCTGCCGTTCCTCGCCACTGTCGGTTCCGTGAGCCCGTATATCGGTCTGTTCGGTACGGTCTGGGGCATCATGAACTCCTTCCGTGGCCTGGCAACTGCCCAGCAAGCGACCCTGGCCACCGTTGCCCCGGGTATCGCCGAAGCCCTGATCGCCACCGCGATCGGCCTGTTCGCGGCCATTCCAGCCGTTATCGCTTACAACCGTTTTGCTGCTCGCAGTGAAACCTTGCTGGGCCGTTACTACACCTTCGCCGATGAATTCCAGGCGATCCTGCACCGCAAAGTGCACACCAGCGAAGAATAAGCAGGTAATTTCCAGATGGCTTTAATCGCTCGAGCTCGCAAAAAGCGCAAGCCGGTTGCCGAGATGAACGTAGTGCCTTACATCGACGTGATGCTGGTACTGCTGGTCATCTTCATGGTGACCGCGCCGATGCTCAATCAGGGCGTGAAAGTTGATCTGCCCAAGGTTTCCAGCGAAGCCTTGCCGCAGGACAACAACACCCAGGTCCTGACCATTTCGATCAAGGCTGACAAGACCTATTACTGGAACCTTGGCAGCGAAGTCGACACCGAGAAGCAACAGGACAGGGCCATGACCCTGCCGCAAATGACCAGTGCAGTAACCAAGATCATTGCCGCCGGTAACGATAACGGCAAGCGCACCCAGGTCTTC
This sequence comes from Pseudomonas sp. YuFO20, assembly GCF_035064975.1. Classification (NCBI taxonomy): domain Bacteria; kingdom Pseudomonadati; phylum Pseudomonadota; class Gammaproteobacteria; order Pseudomonadales; family Pseudomonadaceae; genus Pseudomonas; species Pseudomonas sp. YuFO20. The sequence continues at coordinate 13,557 of NZ_JAXDEO010000016.1, read as the reverse complement.
ATTCGCGGCGACAAGACTGTCGACTACGGCTCCGTCATGGGCGCCATGGGCGGGTTGCAGAAAGCCGGCGTCGGTAATGTTGGCTTGATTACCGAGGCGCCCTGATGCAGCAACAGCGAGAGCCGTCCGCCTCGGAAAGCTACTTCTGGCCTAGTGTCTGGGCGATTGGCTTGCACGTGCTGGTGTTCGGCATGCTGTTTGTCAGTTTTGCCTTTACTCCGGAGTTGCCGCCGGCCAAGCCGATTGTCCAGGCGACCCTGTACCAGCTGAAATCGAAAAGTCAGGCAACCACCCAGACCAATCAGAAGATTGCGGGTGAGGCGAAGAAATCCGCCGCACGCCAGACCGAAGTCGAGCAGTTGGAACAGAAGAAGGTCGAGCAGGAAGCGATAAAGGCTGCGGAACAAAAGAAAGAAGACGCGGCTCAAAAGGCCGAGGAAGCCAAGAAGGCCGACGAGTCGAAGAAAGCGGAAGAGGCGAAAAAGGCTGATGAGGCCAAGAAGGCCGATGAAGCCAAGAAAGCCGACGAAGCGAAGAAGACCGCCGAAGCCAAGAAGGCAGAAGAGAAACAATTGGCTGATATAGCCAAGAAGAAAGCGGAAGAAGAAGCCAAGAAGGCTGCTGAAGAAGAGGCCAAGAAAGCGGCTGCTGAAGAAGCGAAGAAAAAGATCGTCGAAGACGCGAAGAAGAAAGCCGCCGAAGACGCCAAGAAGAAAGCTGAAGCTGAAGAGGCGAAGAAGAAAGTCGCCGAGGAAGCGAAGAAGAAAGCTGCTGCCGATGCTGCGAAGAAAAAATCGCAGGACGCGGCGCGTAAATCCGCCGAAGACAAAAAGGCCCAGGCCCTGGCAGATTTGCTTTCCGATACGCCGCAGCGTCAGCAGGCCTTGGCCGATGAACGCGGTGACGAAGTCGCCGGCAGTTTTGATGATTTGATTCGTCTTCGTGCAGCGGAAGGCTGGGCTCGTCCACCTTCGGCCCGCAAAGGCATGACGGTCGTGCTGCAAATCGGCATGTTGCCGGACGGTACGGTGACTTCGGCCAGCGTGGCCAAGTCCAGTGGTGACGGTCCGTTTGATGCGTCTGCTGTAGCGGCGGTCAAGAATATTGGACGTTTGACAGAAATGCAGGGAATGAAGCCGAGCGATTTTGCTCCGTATCGTTCATTCAAGATGACATTCACGCCTGAGGATTTAGCCCCGTGAGAAACCTTCTACGAGGAATGCTTGTCGCTATCTGCTGCATGGCAGGAATGGCGATGGCAGATGAGAAAAACATTCTGGTCACCAGCGGCAGCGATCGGGCCACCCCGATCGCGGTCGTGCCGTTCGGCAACCAGGGCGGCAGCGTGCTGCCGGACGACATGGCGGAAATCATCGGTAACGACCTGCGCAACTCGGGTTACTACTCGCCGATTCCAAAGCAGAACATGATCAGCCAGCCTAGCCAGGCCAGCGAAATCATCTTCCGTGACTTCAAGGCGCTGGGGGCCCAGTACGTGATGGTCGGCAGCATTGCCCCGGCGGGCGGTCGCCTGCAGGTGCAATACGCCCTGTTCAACGTCGCCACCGAGCAGCAAGTGCTGACCGGCAGCGTGTCGGGCAGCGTCGATCAGTTGCGCGACATGTCGCACTACATCGCCGACCAGTCGTTCGAAAAACTCACCGGCATCAAGGGTGCGTTCTCGACTCGCCTGCTGTACGTGACGGCCGAGCGCTTCTCCGAAAAGAACACCCGTTACACGCTGCAGCGTTCGGACTATGACGGTGCCCGTGCCGTGACCCTGCTGCAATCGCGTGAGCCAATCCTGTCGCCGCGTTTCGCGCCCGATGGCAAGCGTATCGCCTACGTCTCGTTCGAGCAGAAGCGTCCGCGCATTTTCATGCAGAACATCGACACCGGTCGCCGTGAGCAGATCACCAACTTCGAAGGCCTGAACGGCGCGCCAGCCTGGTCGCCGGATGGCAATCGCCTGGCGTTCGTACTGTCCAAGGACGGCAACCCGGACATCTATGTGATGAACCTGGGCTCGCGTCAGATCACCCGCGTCACCAACGGTCCTGGCATCAACACCGAACCGTTCTGGGGCAAGGATGGCTCGACCATCTACTTCACGTCCGATCGTGGCGGCAAGCCGCAGATCTACAAGACCAGTGTGGGTGGGGGCGGTGCCGAGCGCGTGACTTTCGTCGGTAACTACAACGCCAACCCTAAACTGTCGGCCGATGAAAAGACGCTTGTCATGATTCACCGTCAGGATGGCTTCACCAATTTCAAGGTGGCGGCCCAGGATTTGCAGCGCGGTAGTGTAAAAATCCTCACTGATAGCACTCTGGACGAGTCGCCTACTGTCGCGCCCAACGGCACCATGGTAATCTACGCCACCCGCCAGCAGGGCCGGGGAGTCTTGATGCTCGTGTCTATCAATGGACGCGTAAGGCTCCCGCTTCCTACCGCTCAAGGCGAAGTCAGAGAACCTTCCTGGTCCCCTTACCTGAACTGACGCGGCGCTTTACGTTGTACTTAACACACTGGGGTTCATTAGGAGTTTCACGATGGAAATGCTGAAGTTTGGTAAATTTGCTGCGCTGGCACTGGCCATGGCTGTAGCTGTAGGTTGCTCGTCCAAAGGCGGCGACAATGCCGGTGAAGGCGCGGTAGATCCAAACGCTGGTTACGGCGCAAACACTGGTGCAGTTGACGGCTCCCTGAGCGAAGAAGCTGCACTGCGCGCTATCACCACTTTCTACTTCGAATACGACAGTTCGGACCTGAAGCCAGAAGCCATGCGCGCTCTGGACGTTCACGCCAAGGACCTGAAAGCAAACGGCGCTCGCGTTGTTCTGGAAGGCAACACCGACGAACGTGGTACTCGTGAGTACAACATGGCACTGGGCGAGCGTCGTGCGAAAGCCGTTCAGCGCTACCTGGTACTGCAAGGTGTTTCCCCAGCTCAGCTGGAACTGGTTTCCTACGGCGAAGAGCGTCCAGTTGCTACCGGCAACGACGAGCAGTCCTGGGCTCAAAACCGTCGCGTCGAACTGCGTAAGTAATTCGTCATGCGAACGTGCCGTCGTGCTGTAACTGTCCTGGCTCTCAGTCTCGCGCCGCTTGCGGCGTGGGCTGCGGTTCCTGTGGTCGACAACGACTCCGGCTATAACAATAGCGGGAGCAGTAATCCGCCTGCAGGTTACGGTACGAACGGCGCCTATGCCGGGGGAGGGGTTTCGACCCCTGTCTCGGCACAGGGTCAGTTGTTCAACCAACTGCAACAAATGCAGGATCAGATCTCGCGCCAACAGGGTGTGATCGAAGAACTGCAAAATGATGTAGCGCGCATGAAGCAGGAAAGCCTGGAGCGATACCAGGATCTTGATCGGCGCATAGGAAGCGGCGTTGCACCTGCCGCGACTCCTGAGAATTCTCCTGCCGGTGGCGACTTGAACGCCCCCGGTGCAGCAGCGGCTGGCGCAGCTGCGGGTGCAGGAGCGGCAGCCGCTCAAGCACCCGCCGCGGGTAGCGAGCCGGCGGATCCGGCGAAGGAAAAGCTCTATTACGATGCTGCCTTCGACCTGATCAAGGCCAAGGATTTCGACAAGGCCAGCCAGGCTTTTGCCGCATTCCTGCGCAAGTACCCGAACAGCCAGTACTCAGGCAATGCCCAGTACTGGTTGGGCGAAGTGAACCTGGCCAAAGGCGATCTGCAAGGTGCAGGTCAGGCCTTTGCCAAGGTTTCGCAGCTGTACCCCAAGCACGCCAAAGTGCCTGACTCGCTGTACAAGCTCGCTGACGTAGAGCGCCGCCTGGGTCATCCCGACAAGGTAAAAGGCATTCTGCAACAGGTTGTGTCCCAGTATCCGGGCACGTCTGCCGCTCAGCTGGCCCAGCGTGATCTGCAAAAAATGTAAGGGCTGCTTGACCCCTTTCGAAGAAACCCGCGCTTGTCGCGGGTTTTTTCGTTAGAATTCACGCCCTTTTTATGAAACACGCTTTTTGGGGCCTGCGCATTGCCGGGGCTTCTTGAAGTGCCTGACGGAGGCGGACAGCCTGTTTAGCTGTTACGCCCGTGGCGACTATGCAAGACACATTGAGAATTACCGAAGTTTTCTACTCGTTGCAGGGTGAAACGCGGACTGCTGGCCTGCCCACTGTTTTTGTGCGCCTGACCGGTTGCCCTCTGCGTTGCCAATACTGCGACAGCGCCTACGCCTTCACCGGCGGAACCATCCGCACCCTCGACGATATCCTCGAGCAGGTCGCCGGCTTTCGCCCGCGCTACGTCTGTGTCACGGGCGGTGAGCCCCTGGCCCAGCCCAATGCCATTCCATTGCTCAAGCGCCTGTGCGATGCCGGTTACGAAGTGTCACTGGAAACCAGTGGCTCGATCGATATCTCGGCGGTAGATTCCCGGGTCAGTCGCGTCGTCGACCTGAAGACCCCGGGGTCGAAGGAAGCGCATCGCAACCGCTACGAAAACATCGAGCTGCTGACGCCCAACGATCAGGTGAAGTTTGTCATCTGCTCGCGGGAAGACTATGACTGGTCCGTGTCCAAGCTGATCCAGTACGGTCTGGACAAGCGCGCCGGTGAAGTCCTGTTCTCGCCAAGCCACCATGATCTCAATGCGCGAGACCTGGCCGACTGGGTGGTGGCGGACAACCTGCCAGTGCGTTTGCAACTGCAGCTGCATAAATATCTTTGGAATGACGAGCCGGGGCGCTGAAATGACTGAACCACTCAATACTGCTGAAAAACGCGCGGTGATCCTCTTGTCCGGTGGCCTGGACTCGGCAACCGTCGTGGCCATGGCGCGTGCCGAAGGCTACAGCTGCTACACCATGAGCTTCGACTACGGCCAACGGTCTCACGCTGAGTTACACGCCGCTGAACGTGTGGCCAAAGACCTGGGTGTTGTCGAACACAAGGTGATCGGGCTGAACCTGAACGGCATGGGCGGCTCGGCACTGACCGATACCAGCATTGACGTCCCGGAAGTCGCGGCTGAAGGTATTCCGGTGACTTACGTGCCTGCGCGTAACACGGTGTTCTTGTCCCTGGCGCTGGGCTGGGCGGAAGTGCTTGGTGCACGGGACATCTTCAGCGGTGTCAACGCGGTGGATTACTCCGGTTATCCGGACTGCCGTCCCGAGTTCATCGAGGCTTTCGAGCGCATGGCCAATCTGGCGACCAAGGCCGGTGTAGAAGGGCTGGGTTTTCGCATTCAGGCGCCGCTGCAACATCTCAGCAAGGCACAGATCGTTCAGGCGGGTACCAGGCTTGGGGTGAATTATGGCCTGACCGTTTCCTGCTATCAGGCCGACGATGACGGCCGTGCCTGCGGCAAGTGCAGCAGCTGCCGCCAGCGAGCGGAAGGCTTCGCGGCGGCCGGAATCAGCGACCCAACACGTTATTTTTGATTTTTTTCAAAATAGGTGTTGAATAGTCCTTAAAAATCAGTATTATACGCGCCACCACACAGCGGGTCGTTAGCTCAGTTGGTAGAGCAGTTGGCTTTTAACCAATTGGTCGTAGGTTCGAATCCCACACGACCCACCATTTTTGGCGGTTTAGAAAATCCGGAAGGCCCACGCAAGTGAGGATTTCCGGGTTTTTTTTTGCCTGCGATTTGTGCGTTCGCCGATCCCGGCCAGCACTGCGTGGCTCAGGTCAGAATCATCTTTTGCATCCCGCGGATATTCTGTAGCCTTGCGCCTCTTCAAAGCTCTGATGATTACTCACTCTCCCGGCGGTACCCTCAAGGGTCCAGAGCTGGGGTGTATACTCGACTTTCGCGCTTAAGCGCCTGCAGGTCTTGCGAACATGACGCAGATTTCCGAACGCCTTCTGGTCCAGGCCCACCTCGACGCCAAGCAGCCCAAGCCGCTGACCGCCGAAGAGGAGGCCTATTACCGTGCTGCCATCGCCGCCGAGCTCAAGGCTCAGGACGCGGTGCTGGTGGCTCACTTCTATTGCGATCCGGTTATTCAGGCCCTGGCCGAAGAAACCGGTGGCTGTGTCTCCGACTCGCTTGAGATGGCTCGCTTCGGCAACGCCCACCCGGCCAAGACCGTGGTGGTCGCAGGGGTGAAATTCATGGGCGAGACGGCCAAGATCCTCAACCCCGAAAAACGCATCCTGATGCCGACCCTGGAAGCGACCTGCTCGCTTGACCTCGGGTGCCCGGTCGATGAGTTTTCCGCGTTCTGCGACCAGCATCCGGAGCGTACGGTGGTGGTTTACGCCAATACCTCGGCGGCGGTCAAAGCCCGCGCGGACTGGGTGGTGACGTCGAGCTGTGCGCTGGAAATCGTCGAAAGCCTGATGGATAACGGCGAAACCATCATCTGGGGGCCGGACAAGCACCTGGGCACCTACATTCAGCGTCAGACCGGTGCCGACATGCTGCTGTGGGACGGTGCCTGCATCGTTCACGAAGAGTTCAAGTCCAAGCAGCTCGAAGACATGAAGGCGCTGTATCCAGATGCGGCGATCCTGGTGCACCCGGAGTCGCCGACCTCGGTGATCGAGTTGGCCGATGCCGTGGGCTCCACCAGTCAGTTGATTGCAGCGGCACAGAGCCTGCCGAACAAGACCCTGATTGTCGCCACCGACCGCGGTATCTTCTACAAGATGCAGCAGTTGTGCCCGGACAAGGTCTTTATCGAGGCGCCAACGGCCGGTAACGGCGCGGCATGCCGCAGTTGCGCGCATTGCCCCTGGATGGCGATGAACACCCTTGAGCGCACGCTCAAGAGCTTGAAGGAGGGGACGAACGAGATCTTTGTCGATCCGGCGTTGATTCCGCAGGCGATTCGGCCGTTGAAGCGGATGCTCGACTTCACCCAGGCGGCGCGGATGAAGCTGGCCGGGAACGCCTGAGATCTATCAGGCAGGTCGCATAAAACTGTGGGAGCGGGCTTGCTCGCGAAGAGGGCGTATCAGTCGACATTGATGTTGCCTGATACGCCCTCTTCGCGAGCAAGCCCGCTCCCACATTGGTTTGTGCTTACCGGAAATTATTTGGTCTTCTTCGGGATCCGCACCAGCTGGGTATTGGAATACATGTCATGCCAGCTGCGTTTCTGCTTGTCGAACAGCGACCAGAAGAACCCCAGGCCCACGCACAGCAACGATGCGATCGACACCACAAAGCGCAACAGCGCCTGCCACAGGCTGATGGACGAGCCATCGGCATTCTGTACGCGCACGCCCCACACCTGCATGCCCAGGGTCTGGCCTGAGTAAGTCCAGAACTTGGCGAAGAAGCCGAACAGCACGAACAACAGCACCGTCGACAGCAGAGGATCGCCATCAAGCGCGCCCGCTTCGGTGAGGGTGCGCATTTTCTCTTCGCCGATGATCGCCATCTGGATCATCTTGTAGACACCGCTGGTGACGATCAGCAGGGCGGTGCACAGCAGGAAGTCATAGAACATCGCTGCCAGGCGACGACCCAGGCCGACGGCGGGGAAGTTGCCCTGGGGTTTGAGCAGGTGTTTCGACATGGCAGCCTCTGGGCACAAAAAGAAGCCATTTTACGGATTTACGCGCACAAAAAAGCCCCTGATGTCACCATCAGGGGCTTTTTCGTTACAGAAGATTAGGCTTCTGCTTGTACTTCGTCAGCCTGCATGCCTTTCTGGCCCTGCACGGCGACGAAAGTCACTTTCTGGCCTTCTTTCAGGCTCTTGAAGCCGTTGCCCTGGATGGCGCGGAAATGCACGAACAGATCCGGACCGCTTTCAGGAGTGATAAAACCAAAACCTTTCTCGTCGTTAAACCACTTGACGGTACCGCTCTGACGTTGGGACATTTCTTATTTCCTTTGACGCAAAAAATTAATGACAGTCTCTTTCTCATGAAAGAGTACTGGGGCTGGTTGCAGGAGAGTAAGAAGACGTCGAACGGGATGTAGCTAACTTGTAGGCTACTGCCCAGGTCACGATTCCAAGCGACCCATGCAAACACAGTGAACAAACTCTACGCCAACTACGGGAGAAAAAACAAGCCCTCTGGAAGCCCCGGATTTGCTCAGGTTCCTGCCACCCCTGACAACTAGCCCGGGCTTATGCACTGGCGGCGTTCAAATGTTTTCGATCGTTATAAGCAAAGTTCATAATCGAAGCTTAGATCCAAACGATGCACTATTTTATGGCGGTTGCGTTACACATTAGTGCAGTGTAAGCGCAACCGCGTTACTTATAGGAACAGTCAATCAGCCGCGATAGTAGCGTTGTGGAACAAATGGCATTTTGCTTACAAGCAAAGCCACCTTTTTCCCACGGACGATTGCCCACACCGGCGTGTCTAGGGCGATGTAGGCGTTGTCGACGTAACCCATGGCCAACGGGCCGCCCAGGGACGGTCCGAAGCCGCCGCTGCACACGCTGCCGATGATCTCGCCGGTTTCGTTGACGATTTCCGCGCCTTCGCGCACCGGTGTGCGTTCCTGCGGTAGCAGGCCAACGCGCTTGCGGGTAACACCGCCTTGTTGCTGGGCGAATACATTTTCAGCGCCAGGGAAGCCTCCGGCGCGCGCACCGTCGGCACGACGTGGCTTGGAGATGGCCCACAACAGGCTGGCTTCGATCGGGGTGGTCTCGGTATTCATGTCGTGGCCGTACAGGCACAGGCCGGCTTCCAGGCGCAGCGAGTCGCGCGCGCCGAGGCCGATGGCCGCCACTTCAGGTTCGGCCAACAGGGCTCGGGCCAGGGCTTCGGCGCTGGCGGCAGGAACCGAGATTTCAAAACCGTCTTCACCGGTGTAACCCGAGCGGCTGACAAAGCAGTCCACGCCCAGCAGGTTCACGCGGGCGAACTGCATGAAGGTCATCTTTGCCACTTCTGGCGCCAGACGTGCCAGCACGGTCACGGCGGCCGGACCTTGCAGGGCGAGCAGGGCGCGTTCTTCGAACAGCGGCTCGATAGTGCACTGGTCGCCGATGTGCTTGCGCAGGTGGGCCAGGTCCTGGTCCTTGCACGCGGCATTGACCACCAGGAACAGTTCGTCGTTGCCCAGGTTGGCGACCATCAGGTCGTCGAGGATGCCGCCGCTCTCGTTGGTGAACATCGCGTAGCGCTGCATGCCCACTGGCAGGTCGATGATGTCCACGGGCACCAGGGTTTCCAGGGCCTTGGCGGCATTGGCGCCGGTCAGGCGGATCTGGCCCATGTGCGAGACATCGAACAGGCCGGCCTGCTCGCGGGTGTGCTGGTGTTCTTTCATCACACCCAGCGGGTATTGCACCGGCATGTCATAGCCGGCAAACGGCACCATGCGCGCGCCCAGTTCGATGTGCAGGGCGTGCAACGGTGTTTTCAACAGTTGTTCGGTGGACATATTCAACTCCTGGAGAAGTGTGCAGATGAGCGCGCATCAGCACTCGATAATGTTGACCGCCAAACCGCCACGGGCGGTTTCCTTGTATTTGCTTTTCATGTCGGCGCCGGTCTGGCGCATGGTGCGGATGACCTTGTCGAGGGACACGAAGTGCTGCCCGTCGCCGCGCAGGGCCATGCGCACGGCATTGATGGCCTTGACCGAACCCATGGCGTTGCGCTCGATGCAAGGAACTTGCACCAGCCCGCCGATCGGGTCACAGGTCAGCCCGAGGTTGTGTTCCATACCGATTTCCGCAGCGTTTTCCACTTGCTGCACGGTGCCGCCCAGCACTTCGCACAGGGCGCCCGCCGCCATGGAGCAGGCCACGCCGACTTCGCCCTGGCAGCCGACTTCGGCGCCGGAGATCGAGGCGTTTTCCTTGTACAGGATGCCGATGGCCGCAGCGGTCAGCAGGAAGCGCACCACCCCGTCATCGGTCGCGCCGGGGATGAAGCGCATGTAGTAATGCAGCACCGCCGGGATGATCCCGGCCGCGCCGTTGGTCGGGGCTGTCACCACGCGCCCGCCGTTGGCGTTTTCTTCGTTGACCGCCAGGGCGTACAGGTTGACCCAGTCCAGTACCGACAGGGGATCGCGCAGTGACGATTCGGGGTTTTTACAGAGTTGCCGATGCAGCGCGGCCGCCCGGCGCTTGACCTTGAGACCGCCGGGCAGGATGCCTTCGTTGCGGCAACCGGCGGCGACGCAGTCCTGCATCACTTGCCAGATTTTCAGCAGGCCGGCGCGGGTTTCCGCTTCCGGGCGCCAGGCACTTTCGTTGGTCAGCATCACCTGGCTGATGGACAGGCCGTAGGTGGTGCAGTGGCTGAGCAGGTCCTTGGCGCTTTTGAACGGGAAGGTCAGGGGGGTGGCGTCTTCGACGATGCGGTCGGCGCCAGCGGCGTCTTCATCGACGACAAAACCACCGCCGACCGAATAGTACTCGCGGCTGCGGATTTGCAGGCCGGCGACATCGAACGCGCGAAAGATCATGCCGTTGGGGTGATAGGCCAAGGGCTTGCGGATCATCGCCAGGTGTTCTTTCTCGTTGAACGCAATGCTGTGTTCGCTGAGCAGGTTCAAGCGACCATTGCCGCGAATCGCTTGCAGGCGGGCGGCGACGGTTTCGGTATCCACGGTGTCCGGGTGTTCGCCTTCCAGGCCGAGCAGCACAGCCTTGTCGCTGCCGTGGCCCTTGCCGGTGGCGCCGAGCGAACCGTACAGCTCGACCTTGACGCAGGCGGTGGCTTGCAGCAGCCCTTCACGGCGCAGACCTTCGGCGAAACGCGCAGCTGCGCGCATCGGGCCGACGGTGTGGGAGCTGGAGGGGCCGATGCCAATCTTGAACAGGTCGAACACGCTTAACGACATGGTTGTTCTCCGGTTTCTTGTTATAGGAATTGGCGCAAATCTTGTGGAGATCCTGTAGGAGCTGGCTTGTCGGGTCGCCGCATCGCAGCGAAGGCGGTGTGTCAGGCAACAGTTGTGTCGGCTGATATTCCGTCTTCGCTGGCAAGCCAGCTCCTACAGGGGGGGAGCGGTGTTCGTGGAAGTGGGGGCGGGTAAACCCGCCCCCCATTCGTTTAAGCGTAGCTTTCGATCGATGGGCAGGCGCAGACCAGGTTGCGATCACCGAAGACGTTGTCCACACGACCGACCGGCGGCCAGTATTTGCCTTCGATCAACGACGCTACCGGGTAAACCGCTTGCTCGCGGCTGTACGGATGCGACCACTCGCCGACGATTTCCGCCGCGGTGTGCGGGGCGTTCTTCAGCGGGTTGTCGTCCTTGTCCAGCGTGCCGTTTTCCACTGCGCGGATTTCTTCGCGGATGCGGATCATGGCGTCGCAGAAGCGGTCCAGTTCTTCCTTGGATTCGCTTTCGGTCGGCTCGATCATCAGGGTGCCGGCCACCGGGAAGGACATGGTCGGGGCGTGGAAGCCAAAATCGATCAGGCGCTTGGCCACGTCATCGACGCTGATGCCGCTGCTGTCTTTCAATGGGCGCAGGTCGAGGATGCATTCATGCGCGACCAGGCCGTTGCTGCCGGTGTAGAGCACTGGGTAGTGCTCTTCCAGGCGACGGGAAATGTAGTTGGCGTTGAGGATTGCCAGCTGCGAAGCACGCTTCAGACCCGCGCCGCCCATCATGCGGATGTACATCCAGGTGATCGGCAGAATGCTCGCGCTGCCGAACGGTGCAGCGCAGACCGCGCCTTCCTTGCGGGCCATTTGCGCATGGCCTGGCAGGAACGGGGTCAGGTGCGACTTGACGCCGATCGGGCCGACGCCCGGGCCGCCACCGCCGTGAGGAATGCAGAAGGTCTTGTGCAGGTTCAGGTGCGACACGTCGCCGCCGAACTTGCCCGGGGCGCACAGGCCGACCATGGCGTTCATGTTGGCGCCGTCGATGTACACCTGGCCGCCGTGGTCGTGGATGATGCCGCAGATTTCGCGGATGCCTTCCTCGAACACGCCGTGGGTCGACGGGTAGGTGATCATCAGCGCAGCGAGGTGTTCGCGGTGCTCGATGGCCTTGGCGCGCAGGTCTTCGATGTCGACGTTGCCGCGGGCGTCGCAGGCGGTGACCACGACACGCATGCCAGCCATCTGCGCAGTGGCCGGGTTGGTGCCGTGGGCCGAGGACGGGATCAGGCAGATGTCGCGACGGTCTTCGCCACGGCTCTGGTGGTAGGCGCGGATGGCCAGCAGGCCGGCGTACTCACCCTGGGAACCGGCGTTCGGTTGCAGCGAGATCGAGTCGTAGCCGGTGGCGGCGCAGAGCATCGCTTCCAATTCATCGGTCAGTTGCTGGTAGCCGGCGCTTTGTTCGGCCGGGGCGAACGGGTGCAGGGCGCCGAATTCGGCCCAGGTCACCGGGATCATTTCGCTGGCGGCGTTGAGTTTCATGGTGCACGAACCCAGCGGGATCATGGTGCGATCGAGGGCCAGGTCCTTGTCGGCGAGCTTGCGCAGGTAGCGCATCAGCTCGGTTTCCGAGTGGTAGCGGTTGAACACCGGGTGGCTGAGGATCGGCGACTGGCGCACCAGGGTGGCCGGGATCGCGCTGACCACCGAAGCGGCGAGGGCGGCGAAGTCCGGCAGGGTTTTGCCGTTGGACAGCAGAGCCCACAGGGTCTCGACGTCGACCTGGGTGCTGGTTTCATCCAGGGACAGGCCCAGACGCTCGCCATCGACCACGCGCAGGTTGATCTGCTGGGCGTGGGCCTGCTCGTGCAGCTTGGCGGTGTTGGCGCCAGTGGCAATCGTCAGGGTGTCGAAGAAGTTTTCTTGCTCGACGTTCAGACCGATCGCTTTCAGGCCTTGGGCCAGGATCGCAGTCAGGTGATGCACACGGTTGGCAATCTGCGTCAGGCCTTTCGGACCGTGGTACACGGCGTACATGCTGGCGATGTTGGCCAGCAGCACCTGCGCGGTGCAGATGTTCGACGTGGCCTTCTCGCGGCGGATGTGCTGCTCGCGGGTCTGCATGGCCAGGCGCAGGGCCGGCTTGCCGAAACGGTCGACGGAGACGCCGACCAGGCGGCCCGGCATGTCGCGCTTGAACGCATCCTTGGTGGAGAAGTAGGCCGCGTGCGGGCCACCGAAGCCCAGCGGCACGCCGAAGCGTTGCGCGCTGCCGATGGCCACGTCGGCGCCGAATTCGCCCGGCGGGGTCAGCAGGGTCAGGGCCAGCAGGTCGGCGGCCACGGCCACCAGGGCGTTGGCGGCGTGCAGGCGCTCGGTCAGTTCGCGGTAGTCGAACACGTCACCGTTGCTCGCCGGGTATTGCAGCAGGGCGCCGAAGAACGGCGTCACGTCCGTCAGTTCGCGCTCGTCGCCAACGACTACGTCGATGCCCAGCGGCTCGGCACGGGTGCGCAGCACGTCGAGGGTCTGCGGGTGGCAATGCACGGAGGCGAAGAACTGGTGGCTGCCCTTGTTCTTGCTCAGGCGCTTGCAGAAGGTCATGGCTTCGGCGGCGGCGGTGGCTTCGTCGAGCAGGGAGGCGTTGGCGATCGGCAGGCCGGTGAGGTCGCTGATCAGGGTCTGGAAGTTCAGCAGGGCTTCGAGGCGGCCCTGGGAAATTTCCGGCTGGTACGGGGTGTAGGCGGTGTACCAGGCCGGGTTTTCCAGGAGGTTGCGCAGGATCGGCGACGGCGTGTGGGTGCCGTAGTA